>DAIESF010000143.1 GCA_027346425.1 Gemmatimonadota bacterium
GGGGATCGTCGAGGTGGCGCGCGAACAGGCGGAATCGGGCGCCCACGTCCTCGACCTCTGCGTCGCGCTCACCGAGCGCGGCGACGAGGCCGAGCAGATGGCCACGGTCGCCAAGCTCCTCTCGATGTCGGTGGAGCTCCCCCTCATGATCGACTCCACCGAGGCGTCGGTCATCCAGGCGGCGCTCGAGCACATCCCGGGGCGGGCGATCATCAACTCCATCAACATGGAGAACGGGCGCGCGCGCATCGACAGCGTCGTCCCGCTCGCCATCACGCACGGCGCCGCCCTCGTCGCCCTCACCATCGACCAGGTGGGGATGGCCCGCACCCGCGAGCGCAAGCTCGAGGTCGCGCGCGCAATCCACGACATCGTCGTCGGCGAATACGGGTTGCACCCGTCGGACCTCATCTTCGACGCCCTCACCTTCACCCTCGCCACCGGCGACCCCGAATGGATCGACTCGGCCAACGAGACGATCGAGGGGATTCGCCTCATCAAGCGCGAACTCCCGGGGGTGCTGACCATCCTCGGCGTCTCCAACGTCAGCTTCGGCCTCGCCCCGCAAGCGCGCGCGGTGCTCAACTCGGTCTTCCTGCACCACTGTGTGCAGGCGGGGCTCGACGCAGCAATCGTGAACCCGGCGCACGTCACGCCATACGCCGAGATCTCGGGCGAGGAGCGGGCGCTGGCGGACGATCTCGTCTTCAACCGGCGCCCGGACGCATTGCAGCGGTTCATCGAGCAGTTCGAGAAGACGGGAAGACGAGACGACGAGAAGACGAGTGAACGGGCGGATCCCACGGCGGGAATGGCGCCGGCCGAGCGGGTACACTGGATGGTCGTGCACCGCAAGAAGGAGGGGATCGGGGAGGCGCTGGACGCTGCAGGGGTGCGCGAGGCGCCGGTGCGGGTGCTGAACGAAGTGCTCCTCCCGGCCATGAAGGAAGTGGGCGACAAGTTTGGCGCGGGGGAGCTGATCCTCCCCTTCGTGTTGCAGTCGGCGGAGGTGATGAAGCGCGCGGTGAAGCACCTCGAGCTGTTCCTCGAGAAGCAGGAGGGCTACACCAAGGGACGGGTCGTACTGGCGACCGTGTACGGCGACGTGCACGACATCGGGAAGTCGCTGGTGAACACGATCCTCTCGAACAACGGCTACACCGTGTACGACCTGGGGAAGCAGGTCCCGGTGAACACGATCATCGAGAAGGCGGTGGAGGTGAACGCCGACGCCATCGGGCTCTCGGCGCTCCTCGTGAGCACGTCGAAGCAGATGCCGCTGTGCGTGCAGGAACTCGACCGGCGCGGGTTGCAGCTCCCGGTGCTCATCGGGGGGGCGGCCATCAACCGGCGATTCGGGCGGCGGGCGCTGTTCGTCGAGGGAGAGCGTGCGTACGAGTCCGGCGTGTTCTACTGCAAGGACGCCTTCGAAGGGTTGGAAACGATGGACCGGCTGCAGGACCCGGCGGCGCGCGCCCAGTTCGTGGAGCGGCTGCTGGCCGACGCGCGCAACGACGTCTTCCTGCACACAGGCGTGGGGAAGGACGTGTCGCGCGGCATGGCGGGAGGCGAGCGCAGCGCCGTCTCGGCCGACAATGCCGTTCCGGAGGCGCCGTTCCTCGGGTCGCGCCTCTTGCGTGACATTCCGCTCGACGAGGTGCTGGCGCTGCTCGACCTCGACGAGCTCTACCGCCTCCAGTGGGGAGGGCGCGGCTCGGGTGAGGCCTATCAGCAGGCGGTCCGCACCGAATTCGAGCCGACGCGCCGGCGCCTCGAGGCCGAGGCGGCGCGCGACAGGTGGCTCACCCCGCAGGCGGCGTATGGTTTCTTCCCGGTACAGTCATCGGGGAACGACGTGATCGTTTACGATCCCGACGCGTACGACGCCGACGGAGGGACGTTGCGCGAGGTCGCCCGCTTCCACTTCCCCCGACAGGAGGGGCGCGAGCGGTTGTGCCTGGCGGACTATTTCCGACCGGTGGAATCGGGGGTGGTGGACGTGATCGGGCTGCAGGTGGTGACCGTCGGCGACGCCGCCACTCGCCGCTTCGAGGAGCTGCAGAGGCGCGGTGAATACGCCGAGGCGTTCTACGTGCACGGGCTGGCGGTGGAGGCCGCGGAGGCGACGGCGGAGTGGCTGCACCGGCGCATCACGGGACAGCTGGGGATCGCCCCGGGGCAGGGGAAGAGGTACTCCTGGGGATACGGCGCATGCCCGGACCTCGACGACCACGCAACGGTCTTCACCCTGCTCCCGGCCGAATCGTTAGGCCTGTCGCTGACGAGCGCCCACCAGCTCATCCCCGAGCAATCGACAGCGGCGTTGATCGTGCACCACCCAGAGGCGAAATACTACGCCGTCCGCGGTGAGATGGGGAGCGACCGGAGTGACGCGGCGCCCGTCGGGGGGGCCCGATGACGACGCGGGCGGAATTGCTCCGGCGACTGGTCGACCCCGACGCGGTCGTGGTCTTCGACGGGGCGATGGGGACGATGCTGTACCAGCGCGGCGTCTTCATCAACCAGTGCTACGACGAACTGTCGCTGCGCGCCCCCGACCTGGTGCGGGGAATCCACGAGGAATACGTACGGGCCGGCGCCGAAGTGCTCGAAACCAATTCGTTCGGCGCCAACCGCTTCAAGCTCGCCCACTTCGGCCTGGCGCAGGAGGTCGGGGTCATCAACCGGGCGGCGGCGCGCGTGGCGCGCGAGGCGGCCGGCGACGTGGCGCTGGTGGCCGGTGCCGTCGGCCCGTTAGGCGTCCGGCTCGAGCCGTACGGCCCCACCAGCTTCGACGAGGCTCGCGAGGCGTTCGAGGAGCAGATCTCGGCGCTGCGCGATGGTGGCGCCGACTGCATCATCCTCGAGACGTTCGCCGACCTGGAGGAGATCACGCAGGCGGTACACGCGGCGCGAACGGTCGCTCCGTCCCTCCCCCTCATCGCGCAGATGACGGTCGACGTCGAGGGGGTCACCGTCTTCGGGGCGACGCCGGAGGACCTGGGGAGCGCCCTCGACGCGCTGGGGGCCGACATCATCGGACTCAACTGCTCGGTCGGGCCACAGATCATCCTCGAAGCACTCGAGAAGATGGCGTCGGTCACGCGCAGGAAGCTCAGCGCCATGCCGAATGCCGGGATGCCACGCGAGATCGGCGGGCGCAAGATGTACATGGCGAGCCCCGAATACATGGCGACCTATGCCCGGCACCTCCTGCAGGCCGGGGCGAAGGTGATCGGTGGATGCTGCGGGACGACGCCGACCCACATCCGGGCGATGGTGGAGGGGATCCGCCCGTTGGTGCCGAGACTGGCGAAGGCCAGGACCGACGGGAGACGGGAGGGGGGAGACGGGAGTGCGATCGCCGTGGGCGAGCGCGCGGCGCCGGCGAGGCACCCGGGGGTGGAGCCGGTTCCGCTGGCCGAGCGCTCGAAATGGGGACGGAAGATCGCCACGGGGGCGTTCGTCACTTCGGTGGAGATCGTCCCGCCACGCGGGGTCGACGCCTCGCGCATGCTGGAGGACGTGCGCGCGCTCAAGGCGGCGGGGGTGGACGCGGTGAACGTCCCCGACGGACCGCGCGCCCAGAGCCGGATGGGGGCGATGATGACGTCGCTCCTGATCGAACAGCAGGTGGGGATCGAGACCGTCTGCCACTACGCCTGCCGCGATCGCAACCTGCTGGGAATGCTTTCCGACTTGTTAGGCGCGTCGGCGATGGGGCTGCGGAACCTCCTCGTCATCACCGGCGACCCGCCGAAGATGGGCCCCTACCCCGACGCCACCGCGGTCTTCGACATCGACGCCATCGGGCTCACCAACCTGGTGCGCAACCTCAACCGCGGGCTCGACCCGGGGGGCCACCCGATCGGCCAGCCCACGCGCTACGTCATCGGCGTGGGGGTGAACCCGGCGGCCATCGATCCCGCGCTGGAGCGTCGCCGCTTCGCCTACAAGGTGGAAGCAGGGGCGGAGTTCGCCATCACGCAGCCGGTCTTCGACCCGCGGCAGCTCGAGCGGTTCCTGCGCGAGGCCGAGGAGACCCGTATCCCCATCGTGGCGGGCATCTGGCCGCTCGTGTCGCTCCGCAATGCCGAGTTCCTCGCCAACGAGGTCCCGGGCGTCGTGGTCCCGGCGGAGATCCTCGATCGGATGCGCCGCGCCAACGAGCGATCCTCCGAGCACGCAGTCGCCGAGGGGATCGCGATCGCCCGTGAGATGCTGACACTGGTACGCGATGAGGTGCAGGGCGTGCAGGTGTCGGCCCCCTTCGGGAAGGTGGCGTTGGCCCTCCAGGTCGTGGCCTAGTCGGCGAGCGGACGAGAAATCGAGAGGGAGGGCGGGCCGAGGCCCGCTCATCGGGCAGTCATTGCCAGTTCATCCTGTGACGGTAGGATGTACACTGCAGTTGCCGGTTCGCCCCTCGCCGCTCCTCGTACCAGCCAGTGGAATCCTGAATGCGCCTCCTGTTTGTAGAAGACGACGCACGCATCGCGGAGTCGGCTGCTAACTACCTGCGCAAGGTGGGGATGGCGGTGGATGTCGCGCCCTCGGGCGAGGACGCGCTCCGGCTGGCAGTGCTCAACGAGTACGACATCGCCGTCCTCGACATTCGCCTTCCCGGGATCGACGGGCTCGAGGTATGCCGGCGCCTGCGGCACTCCGGCCACGCCATCCGGATCCTCATGGCGACGGCGCGCGACACCGTCGAGGATCGCATCGCCGGTCTCGACCTCGGCGCCGACGACTACGTGGTGAAGCCGTACGTCCTGGCCGAGCTCGAGGCGCGTGTGCGCGCGCTGCTCCGGCGCCCCGCCAGCGTCGTCCCCGTCACGCTCCAGGTCGAGGATCTCTCCCTCGACACGGGGACGCGCATTGCCGAACGTAATGGGCGCCAGATTTCGCTGACCAGCAAAGAGTACGCGGTGCTGGAGTACCTCATGCGCCACCCCGGAGACGTGGTGACGCGCGAGAAGATCAGCGCCCACGCCTGGGACGACAACTACGACCCCGCAAGCAACGTCATTGACGTCTACATCGCGCGCCTGCGAAAGAAGATCGACGACCCGAGCGAACCCCCACTCGTCTCGACGATTCGCGGTGCGGGCTACCGTCTGGGATCGCCCAAGCACGCACGCACCAGGTGACGTCTCCTAGCCCCCGCATTCGCCGCCGCCTCACGGCGTGGTACGCGGGGAGCGTCTTCGTCCTCATCCTCGCGTCCGTGCTGTCGATGCGCGCCATCGCCAGGCGCGCCCTGTCGGTCCAGCACGAGGACTCGGTCCAACGCGCGATCGAGCTGGTGCGCTCGTTCTTCCGCGCCGAGCTGAGCGAGTACCAGCGCATCGATGCGACGCTCGCCCATATTTCGGGCGAGCTGATCTTCGCCGGGATGGAATTCGAGTTCCTGCGTCCCGACTCGTCGTTCTTCTCCAAGGCACGGCTCCCGAACCCGTCGTCGCAACCACGGCCACCGGCACGGATCTACGTCGTGCCGCTGGAACAGAAGCTGGCGCCAGGGTGGAAGCTGCGACTCACCGTGAGCGTAGCCGACCTGATGGACGCCCGGCGACACATCGACCGGGCAACGCTCGTCGCCCTCCCGCTGGCGGTCGCACTCGCGGCGCTGGCGGGATGGCTGGTGACGGGACGAGCGCTTCGTCCCGTGGGGATGATGGCCGATGCCGCCGAGCGGATCGGTGCCGGGACGATGGGAACCCGACTTCCCGTCGCCGACCCCAACGACGAGTTGGGGCGGCTGGGACGGCACTTCAATGCCCTGCTCGACCGGCTCGACGGAGCCCTGGCGCAACAGCGCCGCTTTCTGGCCGACGCCGCGCACGAGCTTCGCACCCCGTTGGCCCGCATGCTCGGCGAGGCGGAGTCGCGCCTCGCCTCGCCAGCCGCGCCCGAGGATCGCGCCTCGCTGGAACGGATCCACGAGGACCTGCGGCGCGCCTCGTCGCTGGTGGACGAGTTGATGCAGCTGGCGAGGGCCGACGCGGGGACGGTGGACGCGGTGATCGCGCCCGCCTTCCTCGACGACGTGGTGAGCGATGCGATGTCCCCGTGGCATGCCGAAGCGCGACGTCAAGGCGTCACGCTCGAGGTCACGGCGCTCGACGAGGCGCCGACGCGCCTCGATCCCCGGCTCATCCACCGCATGGTTGGGGTGCTCCTGCACAACGCCCTGCGGTACACGCCGCAGGGTGGGCGGGTCGAGGTCCGCGTGATGTGTCGCGACGATCACGCCGTGCTCGAGGTCGAGGACTCGGGGATCGGGATCGCGCCGGAGGATCGGGAGCGGGTCTTCGAACGCTTCTTCCGTGGCAGCGCCGCCAGGCACCGCTCACCCGAGGGGAGCGGATTGGGACTCGCAATTGCCGGGTGGATCGCGCAGCAGCACGGCGCAACCATCAGCTCGGGAGAAGGGATCCTTGGCGGCGCCCTCCTGCGCGTCGTCTTTCCGTGCGCCGTGCAGCAGACCTCCGGCGCGAGCACCGCACCCTCCGCGGCTTCCCAGCGTTAGCGGGCACATCAGCGTTCGAGAGCCGTCGGGGCGCGCACGTCGCGCCCCGTTGCGTTCACGAACAGTTCATCGCCCTGTACTAACATGCGAGCCATGAGACTTGCATTGATCGCCTTGCTGAGCCTGGGGTCTGTGGCGCAGGGGCAGGAGGAGGGGCTCACGGTGCAGCGGGCGGTAGCAATCGCTCGCGAGCGCGGGCCGCTCGCCGCCACTGCACAGGCGCGCCGACTGGTGGCGCAGGGGCGCGCTCGAGCCGACGGCGCCTTTCCGAACCCGCTCGTTGAGTGGCGCCGCGAGAACTACTCGAGTCCGCTCCAGCCCGACATCTTCCAGACGTTACAGCTCCCGGTCGACGTGACCGGACGTCGTTTTGCGATGCGGTCGGCGGGAACGGCACTCGTCGCGCGCGGGCGCGCCGATTCGAGTGCGATCGCGCGTCAACTGGAGGGCGACGTGATGCGCGCCTTCTGGCGTGCAGCGCTGGGTGCCGAGCTGCTGGCGGCGGCCATCGAGGAACGCCAGGCGCGCGAGAACGTGGCCGAGTTCGACGCGCGCCGCTTCCGCGAGGGAGCGGTCGCCGAGGTCGCCGCGATCCGCACGCGCCTCGAAGCTGACCGGGCGCGAATAGCCGAGGCGGCAGCGCGCCTGGAGGCGCTGCGGGCCAAGGGAGACCTCGCGCGGTTGCTAGGCACGCCGGGCGATTCACTGCCCCCGCTGGCCCGCTTGTCGACGGTGAGCACGCTCCCGGTTCCCCCCGACGAGGCCGTCGCGGTGGAGCGGGCGCTGCGGCAGCGCGCCGACCTGGTTGCGCTTCGCCACGGTGCCGACGAGGCACGCTTCCGCGTGTCGGCGGAGCGGCGCGGCCTTATCCCCGACGTGCAGGTGATTGCCGGCCGGAAGGTCACGACCGGCTACAACACCGGCGTCCTTGGCTTCATAGTGCCGCTTCCGTTGTTTAGTCGGAACGAGGGCGTTCG
>DAIESF010000148.1 GCA_027346425.1 Gemmatimonadota bacterium
CGAAGGCTGCAGCCATTGCTCAGCCGCCGTCATCGCGGCGAACTGTGGGGAAAAGGAGACGACGTCGTAATTCATCGTCTCCGCCGCGCGCACCACCGCCGCCACCATTCCGGGGAGAGGCTCCGTGTCGGCGTCCAATCCGAGCACCCACTCGCCGGTCGACTCCCCAAGCCCGTGTTGCAGCGCCCAGACCTTGCC
Source organism: Gemmatimonadota bacterium (assembly GCA_027346425.1). Classification (GTDB taxonomy): domain Bacteria; phylum Gemmatimonadota; class Gemmatimonadetes; order Gemmatimonadales; family Gemmatimonadaceae; genus SCN-70-22. The sequence goes on from DAIESF010000148.1 coordinate 199, forward strand.
CACCCAGCCTGCCGGGAGTGGTGGGTCGTTCACGAGCCGCACGCGCGGGTCGCGTGCGGCCACCTCGCGCACCAGGGTGTCGGTGCCGTCGCTGGAGTGGGAATCGACAACGATGACCTCGCGCAACGGCTCGCCCTGGAGCTGCAGCCCCGCCAGGCAGGGCGCTACGCGTTGCGCCTCATTGAGCGTGGCCAGCACCACCGACACCGAGGTCCCGGTGAGTCCTTCGGGGAGCAGGGCGACCGGCGGACGTCGCCGCCATCCCGGGGCGAGGCGCACGACGAGCAGGATGAGCGCCAGCAGCTGCAACGCGGCGAGGAAGGCGATCATGCGAGCACAGTGAAACGCGCGGTGCGGACGAAGCCGCACCGCGCGATGGTCACAGCAGGAGCGAGCGCGCGCGATGGCGCCGGCCCCGTCACTGGGCGCTTAACGCCGGACGAGACGCGCCGCCATTCACCAGCCAGTAGCTGAACCACTGCCGCAGTCGTCCAAGTCGGTCGACGAGGAGCCACGGTTCGCCCGTGCGCGACAGGTCGTGCGTCGAGCGCGGGTAGCGGACGAATTCCACCGGTGTCCCCTGCTTCTTGAGCCCGATGTACCACTGATCGGCGTCGGTCATCGGCGTGCGGTGATCCTCCTCCGACTGCACCATGAGCGTCGGCGTCTTCACCTTGCGGATCGCGCGAATGGGGGAGAGCGAATCGTACATCGCGGGGTTGTCCCACGGCTTGCCGTAGAACTCGAACTCAGTGAGCCCCTGTGCATCGCTCGTCCCGTACCACGACCACCAGTTGCTGATCATGCGATCGACCTGCGCCGCCTTGAAGCGGTTCGTCTTCGCCGTCACCCACGCCGACATCACCCCGCCGTACGAGCCACCGGTGACGCCCATGCGCGTCGAGTCGACGTCGGCCCGGGCCGCGGCAATGTCCACCGCCTTCATCAGGTCCTGATAATCCTCGGCGAACCAGCGACCGCGCGTGGCGTACGTGAACTTCGCCCCGTAGCCGGACGAGCCGCGCGGATTGGTGAAGAGGACCCACATCCCCGCAGCTGCCAGGTTCTGGAACTCGTCGAACCACCCCTCGTTGTACTGCGAGTGCGGCCCGCCGTGGATGTAGAGCGCAAGCGGGTACTTCTTTCCAGTCTGGTAGCCGTAGGGCTTCATCAACCACCCCTCGATCTCCAGATTCCCCACGCTCCTGTACGTGAATCGCTCGGCGTCGCTGAAGGCGACTTCCTTCAGCAGCGCGTCGTTGAAGCTCGTCAGGCGTCGCTCACCGGTGCCGTCGGTGTTGGCGATGAACAACTCGGTCGGCGTGTCCATGCTCGAGGCGACGAACGTCACGCGCTGTCCCGCCTCGTCGAAGCTCGCACCGCGGACCGCGCGGCGCCCGCCGATGACTTCCTTCAGGGCCTTGGTCGCCGGGTCGACGTGGAACATCGCTCCGCGGCCGCCAATGGCGGCCCACATCGCGATGCGGCCGTCGGGGAGCCAGTGGTACTGCTCGGGTTCGTACTGCCAGTCGCCGAGGAGACTGACCGGGCTCCCGCCATACGCGTCGATGACGTACAGGCGCCGGTTGACCGACCAGGTGGGGGTGCTGATGAACGACACCCATTTGCCGTCCGGCGACCAGCTCACGTCCGTCTCGATTCCCATGGCGCTCGTCAGGCGGCGCGGCGTCCCCCCGCCCACCGGGATGATGAAGACATCGGCGAGATTGCGCGGCGCCTCGTCGCGCTTGGCGTTGTACGGCAGGCGGGAGAGCGAGTCGCGCTCCGCCTCCACGACCGAGTCTGGCCGCAGCTGCGGGTCGGCGATGAAGGCGATCCACTTTCCGTCCGGCGAAATCGCTGCGCCACGCCGGGAATACGCCGTGCTGTCGATCATCCTCCGGGACGACGCGCCGTCGAGGAGCTGCATCCAGATTTGCGCGGGGCGGTACGCGCGTTTCTCGCGCGGCCCGGGAAGGAAGCCCTGCCCGTTGGCCTTGTAGCGCATCTCCACGATATGCCGCCCGTCGAACCGCGCCGCGTCGACCGGACGGGTGATCGCGCCGAAGGGCGGGCGCGCCATCGGCTGCATTCGGCCGAACGGGTCGCGACGTGCCGTGTCACTGGTGGCGGCGGAATCGGGGACCGTCGCCTCACTCCACACCACGAAGCGCTTGTCGTTAGGTACGGAACCCGCGGGATAGCGGTCGGTCGACACCGCCTCCCCCCCCGGCTGGTCCATGCGCAGCCCCCACGCCCGCCCACGCCCCCCGCCGGGACGCGTCGAGGAGAAGAGGAGCCAGCTGCCGTCGGGGGACCAGCGCGGGCCGGAGGATTCGTAGCCGGGAGCGGTGTAGCGCTGCGCCGCACCGCCGTCGGTCGGGACCACCCACACTTCACTGTGCCGGCGGTTCTCGCTTTCGCGCACAGTCGTCACCGTGAACGCCACGCGCCGCCCATCGGGCGAGATCGCGGGGTTCGAGACGGTCGTGACCTTGTACCAGTCCCCCGGCGCGAAGGGACGGGAGGAACTCCCCTGGGCACCTGCCACCGACAGGGCGGCCCCGAGAGAGAGGATCGTTGAAACGGTCGTTCGCATTGCCACGGCTCCGTACATGACTGGACAGTCGCTAAACTCCGGCAGGGCGCCATGCGGCGCCAGTGCCGACAGCCTCCTTTACGAAGCGCCCGCCGACAATGCTGCCGCTGCGATCGCTCAAGCTGCGAACCCCTCCGGCATCGACGTCGGAGGCCTTTCCGTATTCCGTTCCCGCGGTTCGCACGCTGGGCGAGCTCGAGTTCCCTGCCCCGGTGACCTTCTTCGTCGGCGAGAACGGCTCCGGCAAATCCACACTTCTGGAGGCGATCGCCGCCGCCACCGGGCTCCCCTCGGTCGGGAGCGAACTCCGGGTTGATGCGGACGAGACGCTTCAGGCGCAACGCGCGCTCGCCACGTCCATCGCGCTCACCTGGCGCGGGGCGCGTGCACGGCGCGGCTTCTTCCTGCGCGCCGAGGACTTCTTCGGCTTCACGAGGACCATCGCCCGTATGCGTGTCGCGCTCACCTCCGAGCTCGCCGACATCGACGAGGAGTATCGCGACCGATCGGCATGGGCGCGCGGGTTGCGCGCCGGGCCCATTGCGTCGTCGCTGCGCGAGATGGAAGCGCGCTATGGCGTCGACCTGGACGCGCATTCCCACGGGCAGAGCTTCCTCAAGCTGTTCCAGTCGCGCTTCGTGCCGGGCGGGTTATACCTCCTCGACGAGCCCGAGGCGCCCCTGTCGCCGCAGAGCCAGCTGGCCTTCCTCGCCATGCTGAAGGACATGGCGGGCGAGGCGTCGCAATTCATCATCGCCACGCACTCACCCATCCTCCTCGCCTTTCCCGGGGCGGTGATCTACTCGTTCGACTCCCCGCCAGTTGCGCGTGTCGCCTACGAGGAGTTGGAGCACGTCGCGCTCACGCGTGATTTCCTCGCCGACCCGATGCGATTCCTGCGGCACCTGTAGGCGCGGCTGGAGTCGCCACTGCCTGACGCCACATTTGGCGTTATTGAAGGCGTCACCTGGAGGCACCATCCGGATGCGTCACCCGCGAGCGTCACCCGCGAGCGTCGCCCGCGAGCGTCACCGGCGAGCGTCACCCGCGAGCGTCACCCGGAGGCATCGATCGCATGAGCGCCGTGTAATGTGGAGCCGGCCACACCGGCGACGCGCGCGCCTCGTCGGCACGCGTCCCGCGCGCTACGTTGCAGCGCCGCATTCCCTCCTGCCCATGCCTCCCACATTCGACGCCCCGGGCGCGCGCATCCTCGCCTTGTGGCGGCGCCTCGCCCCCCGCCCTGGCGGGGTCTGGCTCTTCAACCGCCTCCTCGGGCGCATGGTCCCCTACACCGGCGCGCTGGGGGCGCGCGTGACCGAGCTCTCACCAGGACACGCGGTCTGCGTCCTGCGCGACCGGCGTGCGGTGCGCAATCATCTCAACTCGGTGCACGCCCTCGCCCTCGCCAACCTGGCCGAGTTGTGCAGCGGCACCGCGATGCTGACCGCCCTTCCGCCCGGAACGCGAGGGATCGTCGTGCGGCTGGAGATCGACTACCTCAAGAAGGCGCGCGGGACGCTCACCGCACGCGCCGACGTGCAGCTGCCGGATGTGCCGGAGCCGGTCCTGCTCCACCCGGAGGCGGTGATCGTCGACGCCGACGAGGCGATGGTCGCCCGCGCCCGCGTGACATGGAGCGTGCAGCCCGCCGAGTGGCGCGACAGCGACGCCTCGAGACGCACACCCCTTCCCGCCCCAGCCGATGCCACGCGCGTGGCCACGCGTGAGGCCACGCGTGAGGCCGCGCGTGAGGCCGCGCGCGAGGCCGCGCGCGACTCCCGTAGTCGCTAGGCATCCGATGGAGACCCCGCTCACCCGCGACGCCGGCATTGAGCTCCCCATTCTGTGCGGGGCGATGTACCCGTGCTCGAACCCCGAACTCGTCGCCGCCGTCTCGGCGGGAGGAGCCATGGGGATCTTCCAGCCCATCTCGCTCACCTTCGTCCACGGCCACGAGTATCGCGCCGGGATCCGGCTCATGCACCGCCTGGCCGGCGCGCGACCGATCGGGATGAATGCCCTCATCGAGTCGTCGGCGCGCAGCTACCACGAGCGGATGGTGCGCTGGGTCGAGATCGCCCTCGAGGAAGGGGTCCGCTTCTTTGTCACCTCGCTCGGCAATCCGCGCTGGGTGTGCGACCGTGTGCATGCAGCTGGCGGCGTCGTGTACCACGACGTCACCGAGGCCAAATGGGCGCAAAAGGGAGCCGACGCCGGGTGCGACGGACTCATCGGCGTCAACGCGCGTGCCGGCGGACACGCCGGCACACGCGCCGCCGAGGCGCTGTACGAGGAACTCGCCCCATTCAACCTCCCTCTCGTCTGCGCCGGCGGCATCGGCGACGTCGACGACTACGTGCGCGCCCTTGCCCTTGGCTACGCCGGCGTGCAGATGGGGACGCGCTTCATCGCCACCACCGAATGCTCGGCGCACCCGCGCTACAAACAGGCCATCGTCGACGCCGACGAGCGCGACATCGTCTTCACCGAGCGCCTCACCGGGATCCCGGTCGCGGTGATCAACACGCCGTACATCCAGCGTGTCGGCCGCAAGGCCGGAGGGCTCGCGCGGCTCCTCCTACGCGGCCGTCGCACCAAGAAATGGATGCGCACCCTCTACGCCGCACGCTCGGTGTTCAGCCTCAAACAGTCGAACGCGCGCGGCGATGTGTCGCGCGACTACTGGCAGGCCGGGCGCAGCGTGGCGGGCATCCACGACGTAGAACCGGTGGCCGCGATCCTCGACCGCTTTCGTCACGCCGATCTCGCGAGCAGGGACGCTCGGCTCCCGAACTAACGCCCTGCTCGTGTTGACCTCCCCCCGTCGTACACCCAGACGCTTCCACGTCCCCATGCATCGACTCAGCGATCGACCCATGCCACACACACTGTTCCGACACGCCGTCCGACGCGCGCTGCGCGCGCTCCTCCCCGCTCTCCTCGCTCCCACGCTCGGCCTGCACGCCCAGGGACCGGCGCGCCCCACGCTGGCGGTGGTGGGCGGGCGCGTGATCGACGGCTATGGCGGGCCGGTGATCGAGAACGGCGTCGTTCTCATCGCCGGAGAGCGCATCGTGGCCGTGGGGCGCGAGGGCGAGGTGGCCGTGCCTAACGGCGTCCCGGTCATCGACGCTAACGGGCACACCGTCATGCCTGGACTCATCGACATGCACGTGCATCTCCACATCGTGGGGCACGGCGACTACAAGCGATGGGACGACCTCTACGGGACGCGCGACGCTACCGTGGTGATGCCCATCGCCGCGCACCAGCTCCTGATGGCCGGCGTGACCACTGCGCGTGACCTTGGGGCGCGACTCGACGACATCCTCGCCGTGAAGCGGCGCATCGCCGCCGGCGAGATCCCCGGCCCCCGCCTCTTCGTCTCGGGGCCCTTCATCCAGCACGAGGCGTACGAGGAATACGAAAAGCCATTCCGGTGGGGAGTCAACGGCGCCGACGATGCCCGGCAGAAGGTGCAACGCATCATCGACGCCGGCGTCGACTTCGTGAAGCTGATCGACCAGGACCAGATGACCGACGCCGAGGTGGCGGCGGTGGTGGAGACGGCACACAAGAACGGGAAGGTCGTCGTCGCCCACGCGCATCGCATGGACGAGATCCGCGTGGGACTCAAGCACGGTGTCGACGACTTCGAGCATACCGGTCTCGGCACCGCCCCCGGTTATCCGGAAGACATCCTGCAGGCCCTGCGCGAGCGCAATTCGGCGCTCTACTGGACACCCACCCTCTCGCCGTTGTACACGCTGTACTACACGGGGTCGGTCTTCCCGGAGCGGCTCGACGACCCGGCGTGGCGGGAGTTCATGCCTAACGCCATGGCCCGCGAGGTGCGCGCCTCGCTGTCGCAGATCCCCCACCTTCCGTACTACGCGCTTTTCCCCTCACGCCTCCCCCTCCTCCCCACGAAGTTCAAGCAGCTGCGTGAGACCGGGGTCCGCCTGATGATCGGGACCGACGCCGGGATCCCCGCCATGTTTCACAACGACGCCACCTGGCGCGAGATGGCAAAGTTCGTCGAGCTTGGCGTGTCGCCGATGGAGACGATCCAGTCGGCAACGCTGTGGCCCGCGCGCTTCCTGCGCCGGGAGAAGGACCTCGGGGTACTCGCCCCCGGGCGGCTGGCGGACATCATTCTCGTGAAGGGGGACCCGCTCAGCGACATGACGGTCATGCGCGACGTGCGGGTCGTGATTCAGGGCGGGAAGCGCGTGAAGTAGTCGAACCCCGAGACCCACCATCGATGCTACTCGAAGTGCGGGAGGTATCGCGCAAGACGCCGCGCGACGGCCGGTTGGAGATCACCGAGGAGAGCGCGCGCCGCCTCGCGGCGCTCGGTTCGTTCGCGGTTGAGGTCGGGCCGCAGCAGTCGGGGGGGGCGATTTCCGCCCTTGCCTGCCAATGCGAGAAGGGGGGAGGCGCGGCGGGGCATATGCATCACTTCCTCGAGTCGCCGCTGTTCACCGCCCTCGTGTCGGGCGAGACGGTCGTGCTCGAGTTGCTCGACGGGCCCGTCGTCTCCGTCGCGCGTGCACACCCGTTGCGTCCGGAATGACACTGGCGCGGGGGCTCAGCTCGCCGCTCGCCGCTCCTCCGACACGTCGGTCAAAGTGCGCTTGAGCGCATGCAGCACGCACCGCACGCCACCGTTCTCGCGGATCTCGCCAGGGCGGAGGCCGGTGTAGCGTTTCATCATGTTGCGCATCGCCGTCCCCGACGGGAAGTCGAGTAACAGCGCGACCTGCTCCACGGAGCGGCCGGGATCCTCGAGCAGGCGCGCGGCCGTGAGGAGCCGGCACCACGAGATGAGCGCACTCGGCGTGGGAAGATGAGCGCTTCCCAATCGATCGACCAACGTCTTGCGATGCACGTACAGCGCAGCGGCGACCTCTTCGACTGTTAGCGCCCGGCGCCCATTCTCGAGGCAATAGCGAAGCATCGGCACCACGTTGGCGGGGACGAGGGCTTCGAGTTCCTCGACGATGAAGCGTGCCGAGCAGTGGTCGGTCGCGGTCGCCAGCGCGGTGCGCAGCGTGAAGCGGAGGTCGTCGACGTCACGCAGGACGAGGTCGTTCACCCCGGCGCGTGCAAAGGCGAGGACGTCGCGCGACGTCTCCGGGGAAATCGCACAATAGAGCACGACCGGGACGCTCGGATACGCCTCGCGGATGTGGCGAACGGTGGCCAGCGTCGACGCCCCTTCACGATCGCGCATGTCGACGACGATCACGCCGGCCAGGTCGTTTTCGGCGAGGGTGACCAATTCCGCCTGGCGTTCGCAGAACCGGACGCTCGCCTGGCCGCGCAAGGCGTCCTGCAAGCGCGCCTTCGAGGCGGGGTCCCAGACGAGCGCACCGACGATCATGCGACGATTCTGGCGTGGAGGTTACACCGTGTATGGGGACTGCCCATACGGTGTCGGTGCCGAGCGAGCAGATGTGACAGACTATTCCCATCCACCCACTTCACCCCGAGGACCACCGTCATGAACCGAGCCGTCCGCCTTGTTGCCTACGCCCTCGCCGCCGCCAGCCTCGCCGCCTGCTCCGCTTCGCCGATGGGCCCGGAGGGGGCCGCCAAGTGCAATCCGGCGTCAGGCAAGTGCATCAATGCCGACTTCGTGAATCCGAACGTCGACTTCGTCAATCCAAACGTGTAGTCGCGAAGGCGAGTTCGTCCGCCTCGAGTTCGAAAGTCTCGAGGGTGGTGACCACGGTTCGTGAAGTGCTCGCGAGCTCGCGCTGATCGGTCATTCGAGCGATCCGCGCGAGTTCGTCGCGCTCCACCTGGTGTTGCAGCTCGTGATACCCGCGTGCCGTCGCGATCTCCTGCACTTCCTGTCGCACCCGCTCGGCGGTGACCTCGTCACCCAATGCGAGGTGCGCCGCCGACAGGTGATACAGCGCCTGCGCGTTCTCGAACGGGAGCGCCGAGCCTTCGACGGTGTCGGCGATCGCCCGGGCAACGCGCGAAACGAGTGCGCGCTCCTCGAGTCGACCGGCCGCCAGGGCGGCGCCACCGAGCGCCGCTAGGCGGACGCGCAGGAGATTGGTGCGCGCTAATGCGGAGATGAAGCCGCGAAGCCCGGCACGCGGATACCCATACTCCAAGCAGAGCTGCGAAAGGTTGACCAGCGATTCTGCCTCACGCGTCACGTCGCCCAGCGCCAGCCGGAACGCATCCCATCCGTGACGGATCGAGGCATCGGTGTCGCCCGTGACGCAGGTGACGATGGTGAGCCCCTGATGCGCGAAGAACTCCAACTCGCGCGACCGGGCATTGACGGCCAGGCGGAGTCCGTGCTGGAAAAAGGCCCGCGAGCGCGGATAGTTGCCGCGCACGCGCGCGATGACCCCTCGCCCAAGCGACGTACGGGCGAGGAGTTCGTCATCCGACGAACGTTCACCGATCGCACTCGCGGTCCGGTACAGTTCATCGGCGGTGTCGAGTTCGCCGAGCTTGCGAGCAATGCGCGCCTGATCGGCCGCGAGGAGCCCCCGCTCACGGTCCGCCGCGTCGGCCGCCACCATCCGGGCGAAGCCGATCACCGAGAACGCCACCGAGAGCGCCCCCGACTCTTCCATCCGAGCGGCGAAGCCCCGGCACGCGCGCGACACGGAATCGGCCCCCACCCGCGTCTCGATCGCCGACAGGCCAGCGATCATCAGCTGGAGATCGGTGAGGTGCGATTCGTCCTGCGCTGCGGACACCTCGGCGGAGCTTGCCAGGTCGCGCAGCGCGTTCGCCGACTGCAGCGCGAGCTGGTCGCGGACCGCATCTCCGGCCTTGGAGATGCGCCCCAGACAGTGCGCCAGTAGCAGCCACACGGTATCCGCGTTCCCGAACTCGGAACGGCGATGATGCCGATCGAGATCGGAACGATAGGCGTCGAGCGGGTTGAGCGGAGCGAGCATAGGCTCCAACCACCGGGTGGAATTGGGAGGCAATTATTCGCCTCCTCGGGGGAATACACAAGACCGTGCCACACGATTGTGTGCAGACCACATGCCCATCCAGCTACTGCACGCAATGTGGAAGTTTATATGTCCACTACCAATTATCGGCAGTTCAACAGCTTACACTATCACCTCGCGCAAAATCCATTAGGTCGGCCAGACTCCGCGTGATCGCCGCCTGCAATGTGTCGTGCATCACGTCGTGCATCACGCCATTGCCGCGATCGATTCGCCGAGACCCGTCGAGGGCTCAACCGAGCCTCTCCCCGACTCTGGGAAGAGCCGCTTGGCAGCGCCGCCTTACCCGTTGTAGATCGCCCCACCCACGGCCCGGTATCGCTCCATCAGCTTGCGCGCGTCGTCGCGCAGCGGCCCCGATTCGACCCGGATTCCCCGTCGACGAAGGTAAGCAAAGGTCTCCGGAAAGACCGGCCCCTCGTCAAACCCCAGCCGCTCCGCATCGTCACGGCGCGCCGCAAAGACGACGCGACGCACCCCGCTCCAAAGGATCGCACCGAGGCACATGGCGCAGGGCTCGCATGAGGTATAGAGCTCGACCAGTTCCCCCCCGTTCCCCCCATCCGCGGGGGCAAGGGAGAATCGCTCCAGTCGAGCGCTCGCCCGCATCAATGTCACCGTCTCGGCATGGAGCATCGCATTGTTGAGCCGAACGACGGAATTGACCCCAACCGAGAGGAGTCGCCCGCTCGACGCCCCGAAGATCGCAGCACCGAAGGGGCCCCCACTCCCCTCCTCCACGTTCCGGGCCGCGAGCTCGACAACGAGGCGCATACGGTCGAGCGCCGTCGGGTACACCGTGCCGACTCGCTCTTCCTGCTCACACCATGAGGGAAGTCTAATGATCAGGCGCAACGGCTCCATTGGCGTCGCCGCTCAGGGATTATCGAGCGCATTGCGCCCGTCGACCCCGAAGGTGCGCCGGATACGTACGGTACGCTCGAGTTCATCGGCCGACTGGAGCACCTTGAGTCGCAGGTCGTGCGGGAGGTCGGACCGGCGATCGAGGAAGGCGCGGACCGCGGTCAGGGCGTCCTGGCTGGTCTGTCCATTTATGAAGCTCCCGATCCAGGAGCCCACGTAGAAGATGCGGCGGTGGCGCTGGATCCATGGGAGCGAGTCGAGGGCCGGCGTGAGGTACGGAAGCGTAAGCGCCTGCGACTCAAGGGAATTGAACGCGTCGAGTGATGCGGTGGCCCAGTCCTCGTTGAGCGTGGCATCGGCGAAGTACCGTCGGAAGTATTCCTGCTTCGTCGCGGTATCGCCACGCGCCGCCCCCGCGACGAAGGCGCGGCGAGCCCCTTCCGCGGTCCGGTCACGCATCGCTTCGGCCGCCCGCAACGAGTCCGACGCGCCCGCGCCTAACGCCGTGAGGCGCGTGACGATCGCCCACCGCGTGGGGGGGCGGAGCGGCTCTCCGGCCACTTGGGCGCTGTCGAGCATCGCCACGAGTTGGTCCACCGACGGCTGTGTCGCGGCGACACGGACCCAGGCGTCGAAGTGCGCCTTCCGGATGCCGTACGTGCTGGCCGTGTCATTCGCCCCACGAAGAAGGGCCCGCTCGACGTCGGGGAGAATCGCATCACGCAGCACCGGTGAGAGATACGCCGCCGTGGCCCGGGTGAGGCGTCCGATGATCCCCGAGGCAATCTGCTCGTCACGCTCCGTCGGGAGTTCGCGCAATGCGAGGCGCACGAACCGCTCTGGCGAGAGGAGTGCCTCACGCACCTGGTCCCACATCGCCCCCCAGAGCATGGCGCGCAGGAATGGGTCGCGCACCGTGCCGATGTCGCGCTCCAGCGCACTGAGGCTCCCGGGATCGAGCAGCGTGAGGGCGTAGGCGTAGTCGCGCGAGTTGGCGAAAACGAAGGCCGGGGCAGGTCGTCCGGTGAGTTCCTCCACCACGGTCGTGTCACCGGTGATGTTCAGCGGGATGCGTTGCGGTTCTCCCCGGTCGGGCATCACCAGCAGCTCGAGCCGGATGGGCCACGGGCGCTCCCCAGAGAGTGTGCGCGCGGGGCGCTGCACGATGGCGAAGCGCGCCACCTTTCCGTCGCGCACCTCGAGGCGCTGCTCGAGCACCGGCATCCCGGGGCGCAGGATGTAGTCGTCTCCCCACGAGGCCAACGATCGCTTGGCTGGAATCGCGATGGCGTTGAGGAGATCGCGCCACGTGGCGTTGCCATACTCATACTGCCTGACGAACGCCCGCAGTCCATCCCGGAAGTGCTCGTCGCCCACGAGGTAGTTGAGCTGCTTGAGCACACTCGGCGCCTTGTTATACACTATCGCGCCGTAGTTGCTCTTGGCCTGGTCGAGATTGCCCAGTCGCTGCCAGACCGGCGTCGTCCCCTCGCTGGCGTCGACGGCGTAGGCGGGGGGCTTGTTACTGAGATAGAACGACTTCCACGCCTCCGACGACGGGTCGAGCGCATCCTGCATCTTGGCCGCCATGTAGGTGGCGAAGCCCTCCTTGAGCCAGAGGTCGTCGAACCACTTCATCGTCACCAGGTCGCCGAACCACTGGTGGGCCACTTCGTGGTAGATCGTGGCGGTGCGCCCAATGCGTTGCGGAAGCGTGGGGCGTTCGCGGAAGACAAAACGTTCCTCGCTGTAGAAAATCGCCCCCGGATGCTCCATCCCCCCGAACGGGAAGGCGGGGGCGAGGACGACGTCGAGCTTCTGGAACGGGAAACGCGTCCCGAAGTAGTCCTCGAGCCACGTCGCGGCGCGGTCGTTGGCGAGGATGATCGAGTCGGCATCGACGTCGGACAGGCGCGACTTGCGCACGTACAACGTGATCGGCTTGCGACTCCCCTTGGCCTGCAATTCCACCCAGGGCCCGGCCGCGAAGGCGATCAGGTAGGTGCTGATTGGTTCGCTCTCGCGGAACGTCGTCACCAGGCCGCGCGACGTCGACTCGGTCCGCAGGCGCGTCCCGTTCGCGACCGCGGTCCAACCGAACGGCGTGGTGAGGGTGAGCGTGACCCTGGCCTTGAGGTCGGGCTGGTCGAAGCAGGGGAAGAGGAGGTTGGCGTCGGACGGGACGAGCAGCGTGTACAAGTAGGTCGCCGAGTCCGCCGGATCCTTGACGCGGATGATGCTGGCGCCGGCAGCCGCAATCGGCGTGGCGAAGTCGAAGTCGAGGCGATTGGCGCCCGCGTGCACGGCGCTCGCCGGGATCCGGATGTGGGCGCCGTTGTGACGGACGGCACCAAGTACGCGCCCGTTGGCGCTGACGCGTCCGCGGAGCGCCCCGCGGAAGTCGAGGATCACGTCGCCGGCGCGGCGCAGGTCGAAGCGTACGGCGACCCGTCCCAGTGCGGAGTCACTCCTGGTCACGTCGAGGACCAGGTCGTACCGCACGTCGCGAATGCGCGCGGCGCGGTGGGTAGCGAGCGCGAGCGAGACGCCCGGACCGGTGAGCGAATCGCGGCTCCCCTGCGCCTCGACCACGGTCGTGCACAGGAGCAAGGCGGCGAGGAGACGGAGACGTCGCATGGGAGGAGCGTAGTCGAAGGGTTGTGCCCACGGAAGAGCCCGCGCCGAACGCCCCCCACTTCCGGTGCAACGGTCACCAGCGGATCTTGATCCCGCACCTTCTCTCGCGAGTGAATCGGATATGCGCATCACGAAGGTCGGCGTGATCGGGGCCGGAGCCATGGGGAGCGGAATCGCGGCGCTGGCCGCGTCGGCGGGACTCCCGGTGGTGCTGCTCGATATCCCGGGCGCCCCGGACCGCAACGGCGTCGCCAAGGGCGCCCTGCAACGCGCCCTCAAGGCGCGGCCCGCTCCATTCATGGAGCCCTCACGCGCATCGCTCGTGACCACCGGCAACACCGAGGACCATCTTGACCTCCTGGCCGACTGCGACTGGATCGTCGAGGCGATCATCGAGCAGGTGGAGCCCAAGCGCGCCCTGTTCGCGCGACTGGAGGGGATCCGCATGGCGGGGGCGATCGTCGCGTCGAACACTTCGGGGATCCCGATGCGACTCCTCACCGAGGGGCGCAGCGACGACTTCAAGCGGCACTTCCTCGGGACGCACTTCTTCAACCCGCCCCGCTACCTGCATCTGCTGGAGTTGATTCCGACCGACGACACGGCGGAGGAGGTCGTCGCCACCGTCCGGCAATTCGCCGAGCGGATACTCGGCAAGGGGGTCGTGATCGCCAAGGACGTCCCCGGCTTCATCGCCAACCGTCTCGGAATCTTCGGGATGGTACGCACGCTGCGGCTGATGGAGGAATTCGACCTGACGATCGACGAGGTCGATGCACTGACGGGGCCACTGATCGGCCGCGCGAAGTCGGCGACTTTCCGCACCGGTGACATCTCGGGGATCGACGTCCTGTCGCACGTGGCGGCTGGGACGGGTGCAACGACCGGGGAAGACTTCACTCTCCCCGACTGGGTCGGGGCCCTGGTGGCATCGGGGCGTCTGGGCGACAAGACAGGTTCCGGCTTCTACAAGAAGGAGAAGAAGGAGATCCTGACGCTCGACTGGAAGACCCTCGACTACCGACCGCAGCAGAAGGTCAGCTTTCCCGAGTTGGCCTTCCTGGAGAAGGCGCCGCTTCACCAGCGGCTGCGGGCCTTCACCACCGCCGGAGGGAAGCACGCCGAGTTCGTGCGGTCGCTGCTCCTCACGGTCGGACACTACACCATCGACAAGACGCCGCAGCTTGCGCATGACATCGTGTCGGTCGACCGGGCCATGGAGTGGGGGTATGCGTGGGAGATGGGTCCCTATCGCCAGATGGACGCGATGGGGCTCGACTTCGTGCGCGCCGGTTTGTCGCAGCGCGGGCTGGCCGAGCCGGTGCTCCTGCGGAAGGCGCAGGAATCGTTCTACCGCGACCTCAGCAGCGGTCCGCGGCACCTGACGTTCGCCGGCGACTACGCCCCGATCGAGGGGATCCCCGGGCACATCGACCTCCCTCTCGTCACCCTGCGCAACGGGACGCTGGAACAGAACGAGGGGGCCGCGCTCGTCGATCTCGGCGACGGGGTGCTCCTCCTGGAGTTCCGCGCCAAGATGAACACGCTGGGCGCCCCGGTGTTGCAGCTGCTGGAGTCGGCCGAGCGCACGATCGCGACGGGGGGCTACGCGGGGCTCGTCGTCGGCAACGCCGACCCGCGCACCTTCTCGGCGGGGGCCGACCTGGGGGCGGTAGTGCAGGGCGTCACCGCCGGCGAATGGAAGATGCTGGAAGCGGCGGTGCACACCTTCCAGCAGTCGGTGATGTCGCTTCGGCGCTCACCATTCCCGATCGTCGTCGCCCCGTTCGGATTGGCGTTAGGCGGGGGGTGCGAGTTCTCCCTCCACGCGGCCCGCGTCCAGGCGCACGCCGAGCTCTACATGGGGCTCGTGGAAGTCGGGGTGGGGCTCCTCCCGGGCGGCGGCGGGACCAAGGAGCTCCTCTTCCGCTTCACCAAGGAGCTCGAGCGCTACGAGGAGGCCGACCCTTTCGAGGGTGTCAAGCGCGCGTTCAAGCTCATCACCATGGCCACGACCAGCACCAGCGCACTCGAGGCGCGCGCGCTCGGTTTCCTGCGCGAGGGCGACCGCATCTCGATGAACCGCGACCGGTTGCTCGCCGATGCCAAGGCGCGCGTCCTCGACCTCGCCCCCGATTACGTCGCCCCGGCGCCCATGACGATTCGCGCGTTAGGCAGCGAAGCCATGGGCAACCTGCAGTACGGCATCTGGGCGATGCGTGAGGCGGGCTACATTACCCCCCACGAGGTGACGATCGCGACGCGCGTAGCCTACGTCCTGTCGGGGGGCGACGGTCCACCGCGCGACGTGACCGAGCAGGACATCCTCGACCTCGAGCGCGAGGCCTTCCTGTCCCTCCTCGGCACGCGCGAGACGCAGGAGCGCATCATGCACACGCTCAAGACCGGCAAGCCGCTTCGCAACTAGCCCCGACGGAGACCACCAGACATGCCAGACGCAGTGATCGTGAGCGCGGTGCGCACCGCGGTGGGGCGCGGCAAGAAGGACGGCTCGCTCGCCGGTGTTCCGCCGATCGACCTCTCCGCGATCGTCATGCAGGAGGCCATCAAGCGCGCCGACCTCGACCCCCGCATCATCGACGACGTGATCTGGGGGTGCGCCATGCCCGAGGGATCACAGGGCCTCAACATGGCGCGGCTCGCCGTCCTCAGGGCCCGCCTCCCCGTCGAGATCCCGGCCGCCACCGTCAACCGGTTCTGCTCCTCGGGGCTGCAGAGCATCGCCATGGGGGCGCAGGCGATCATGAGCGGGATGGCCGAGGTCATCGTCGCCGGCGGGGTGGAGATGATGAGCCAGGTCCCGATGTCGGGGCATCATGCACGATTGCACCCGGGGATGACCGAGGAGATGATCGCCATGGGACTCACCGCCGAGCGCGTGGCCGATCGCTGGAAGGTGAGCCGCGCCGACCAGGACCTGTACGCCGTCGAGAGCCACGCCAAGGCGGCGCGGGCGATCGATGGCGGCGCCTTTCGTGATCAGATCGTCCCCGTCCCTGTGCAGCGGGTGTCGTGGGCGGGGGCGAAGAAGCAGGTGGAGGAAGGACACTTCGCCGTCGACGAGCTGGTGCGCCCCGACACGAGCGCCGAGCGTCTCGCCAAGCTCCCTGCCGCCTTCAAGATGGGGGGAAGCGTGACCGCCGGGAATTCCTCGCCCTACAGCGACGGTGCAGCTGCGGTGACGCTGATGAGTGCCGAGCGCGCCGCCGCCCTCGGACTGCGCCCGCTGGCCCGCCTCGCGTCGTTCGCCGTCGCCGGTGTCGCCCCCGACATCATGGGGGTCGGCCCCATCAAGGCCGTCCCCAAGGCGCTGGCGAAGGCGGGGATCACCATGGCGCAACTGTCGCTGATCGAGTTCAACGAGGCCTTCGCCGCGCAGGCACTGGCGGTGGCCCGTGACCTCGAGATGCCGATGGACCGGGTGAACGTGAACGGGGGTGCGATCGCCCTCGGGCACCCGTTAGGCGCCACCGGGGCCAAGCTCACCACGCAGCTCGTGCACGAGCTGGGACAGCGCGGAGGTGGATATGGCCTGGTGACGATGTGCATCGGCGGCGGCATGGGCGCCGCCGGCGTCTTCGAAGTCGCCCCCGCCTGATCCGGGGGGCGCGGTGCGCACGGGGACGCGCCGGCGCTCGCACCCCAGCCCATGGGGAGCCGCACCGCCGCGGTCAGACGCCTCGTCGTCCCCCGTCGCAGAGGCGGGCAATAGGGAGCGCCCCCTTGCTCCACGCCGAGGCGGTGAACGACGCCGCCTCCGGCCCCATCAACCCCTCGACGCGCAGCCACGCGGTGCGCGCGTCGCCGGTGAGGCGCAGCTGCCGGCGCCATTCGCGGATCCGATCGACCGTCGCATGATACCCGTCGGTGCTCAGCAGGCGCGCGCGCCAGAGCTTCCGGGCGATCCCCTCCTGCCGCCGCGCCGGCTCCGCCCCCAGCGCGAATTGCAGCTCGCGGCGGGGCGCCGGGAGCAACGTCGCCAGCACCGCTCCTTGCGCCGGGGTCAGCGCCGACGCCGGGACGCCGAAGTAATGCCGGCTCGCCGCCTCGATTCCCCACACGCCGTCGCCCCATTCGACCACGTTGAGGTACAGCTCGAGCTGCCGCTCCTTGGACAGCGTGCGCGACAACTCGTGGGCGAGCAGGTACTCCCGCGCCTTGCGCCGCGGCGTGCGATCGGCGGAGAGGAAGAGGTTCCTCGCCAGTTGCTGCGAGATTCCGCTCCCGCCGCGCGTGAAGTCGCCCTGGAGCATCCGTCGCATCAGCATGCGCTGCTCCATCCAGCTCACCGTCCCCTTCCCGAAGAATCGCTCGTCCTCGGCGAGGACCACGGCGCAGGCCGCCACAGGAGACACGTCGGCGAGCGGTACCCAGCGCCGCGAACGCACCGGGTGCCCCATTTCGGCCGCCATGTGCATGTAGCTCGTGATGCCGGGCCGGTTCGTGACCAGCGCCTGCACCTGACGGCGGTGCGCGCGTGGCGTATAGGCCAGGTCGAGGAGGAGGAGTAACATGGCGAGACCCACGAGTCGCGCCGCCATCCGCGCCGCCATCACCGGCGCGCCCCTGTCCTGCCGTCACCCACGTCGCTCGATGTCGCTCGCACCACGCTATGCACTCCTCGGCCTGCTGGTCTCGTCGTGTTCGGGGCGCGACCCGTCCATTCCCGCCCTCGACGGTCCCCTGCTCGCCGACGTCGTCTTTCCGCTCCCCGACACCCCCGTACCGTCCAACGATTCGATCGCGCTCTGGGGCACACTCGGCACGGGGCGTGCCACGCTCGCGGTTAATGATGCGAAAATCCCGGTCGAACGGAATGGGACGTTCGCGGCATTCGTCGAGGTCCCGCCCGGCCCGTCACCCGTCCTGCGGTTCCTGGCCCGGCGCGGCGCCGACTCCGTCGTGCGACGAGTCGTGCTGCAGCGCGGGCGTGGCAGCGCCGCGGCAGGCGCCGCCTCGTCCGCACCCGAGGGTGAGCCGAAGGCGTGGCAGCGTTGGGTCACCATGCGACGCGTCCCCAGCGACACCGCCGACAGCGCCACGCAGTGGCGGCCGATCTACTCGCGATGGCGCCCGGGGGGCGAACTCGCGATCCCCATCTCACAGGGGGTGCGGCTCTTGTCCGATTCCAGGACCGCGCGTTCGATCCGCCTGCGCCTCGCGCCCGACGTGCATGTCTGGATTCCGGCAATCGACGCCGACACCACCGCCGTCGCGCGCGCGTCGCAGCTGCGCGCAGGCGTCCCGACCATCCGCATCGATAGCACCGATGTCGTGGTCAGGATTTCCGTCCCCGAGCGCCTGCCGACCACGGTCGAGCTCTCCGCCCACCGCCTACTGTGGACGATCTATGGCGCCACCTGGCCGTCGCGCCCCGCGGCGCGCGATGGCGACGGCGCGATGGTTCGCCGGATCGTCCCCCGCGACTCGGCGCCGGGGCGAGTGGTGGTGGACATGGGACTGGCGGCGCTCCCGTTAGGCTGGCGGACCGAATGGCACGACGGGGCCATGCACCTGCGGGTGCGCCGGCCGTTGCCGCGATCCACCTCGCTGCGGGGCCTGATGGTGACGCTCGACCCGGGACACCCCCCCGACGGGACGACCGGTCCATCCCGGCTGATGGAAGACTCGGCGACGCTCGCCGTCGCGCAGGTGGCCGCGGCGATGTTGCGCGAACGCGGGGCCACCGTCTCGCTGACGAGGACCGACCGGAGGGCGCTCTCGCTCGAGGCGCGGGCGGCGATCTCGGAACAGTCGCCGGCGCACCTCTTCATCTCGCTGCACCTCAACGCCCCTGGCCCCGGGCGTCCCCCGACGGCGGTCTACGGAACCCAGACGTACTGGATGCACCCGAACGGGCGAGTCCTCGCGCGGTTGCTGCTGACGGAGGTCGCGCAGGCCATGGGACATCCGGCGATCGGGATGTACGAAGGCGACTTCGCCGTCCTTCGCCCGGCGTGGCCCGCCGCGGTGCTGGTGGAAGGGAGCGGGATTGTGCTCCCCAATCGCGAAGCCTTCCTGCGCACCCAGGCCGGCGTGGAGGCCTATGCGCGAGGCATCGTGCGCGGGATCGAGCGATGGAACGCGGCACCGGCCGCGCGCGCGCTGCCGGCCATCAACTAGCGTTAGGCTTCGCCGACGCGTCCGCGCTCCACCGCCCGCGCCGCCGCGGCGCCAAGCGCGGAGACCGCCTGGTCGAGGTGGGCGAAGCGGGGATCTTGCGTGAAACCCTTCACGAAGCGCGCGTAGATCTGCTGCACGATGACCGCCACCTTGAACAGCCCGAACGCATAGTAGAATACCGGGTCGGTGACGGCGCGCCCGGTGGCGGACTCGTAGCGGGCGATCACCCCGGATCGCGTGAGGTTGCCGGGGAGCGCCGTGACCCCGAGCCCTAACGCGCGGAGCGCCGGCGGGTCGTTCGCCTCCACCCAGTAGGCGAGCGCCGTCCCCAGGTCCATCAGCGGATCGCCGATCGTGGCCATCTCCCAGTCGAGGACGGCGATGACGCGCGACGGAGCCTCGGCGGCGAGCACGAGATTGTCGTACTTGAAGTCGTTGTGCAGGAGGGCGTGGGCGCGTTCGGGGGGGCGCGTGGCGTCGAGCCAGGCGGCGATGCGCTCGACGTCGGGCTGCGCCCCAGTGTTGGCGGCGTGGAAGCGCCTGGTCCACCCCGCCACCTGCCGCTCGACGTACCCCTCCGGGTGTCCCAGCACCTCGAGACCGGCCGCGCGGTAGTTGACCGCGTGAATCTCGGCGAGCGTGTCCACCGCCGCCTCGGAGATCCGTCGCATCAGTGGCGCGTCGATCGAGAGTCCGTCGGGAACGCGATCGCGGAGGATGATCCCGGTGGCGCGCTCCATCAGGTAGAACGGCGCACCGAGCACCGACGCGTCATCGCAGATGGCGAGGATGTGCGGGACCCGGTCGAACGTCGTGCCTAACGCTTGAAGGAGGCGCGCCTCGCGCACCACGTCGTGAGCCACCCCCTTCCCCACCCCGAAGGGCGGGCGACGCAGGATCAGGGCGCGTCCGTTACACTCCACGAGGTACGTGAGGTTGGAGAAGCCGCGGGGAAACTGGCGCACGCGTACCTCGCCCCCGGCAACGAGCTCGTGCTGCCGCAGGTACGCGCCCAGCGCCCCGAGGTCGAGCTCCTCGCCAGGGCGGACGGCGGCGGGGCGATCAAGTGGCGCTTCGCTCACTCGCGCACCACCACGCCGTACCCCTTGAGGATCCGCCGGGCGACGACGCTCTTGTGCACCTCGTCGGCCCCATCGTAGATGCGAGCGGCACGCTCGTGCCGGAACCAGTAGGCCAGCGGCGTGTCGTCGGTCATGCCGAGCGCTCCGTGCACCTGGATGGCCCGATCGAGCACGCGCTGGAGCACGCCGGCCGCGAAGAACTTGATGGTCGACACCGACTCGCGCGCCGCCGCGGCCCCGTGGGCATCGATCTGACGCGCCGTCTCGAGGATGAGCAGGCGTGCCGCGTCGATCTCGGCGCGCGAGTCGGCGATCATGTGCTGCACGCTCTGCCTGGTTCCCAGTACCACGCCAGGCGACAGCTCACGCGTGGCGGCGTGGCGGCAGGTGAGATCGAGGGCGCGCTCGCAGATCCCCATCCAGCGCATGCAGTGGTGAATGCGCCCGGGACCGAGTCGCGCCTGTGCCAAGGTGAATCCCTCGCCCTCGTCGCCGATGCGATTCGTCACCGGGACGCGGCACTTATCGAAGCGCACCTCCCCATGCGTGGCGTACCCCTCGCCCGCGTCGCCCATCACCTTGATGTTGCGCACCAGGGAGTAGCCGGGGGTGGTGGTGGGAACGATGACCTGGCTCGCGCGCTTGTGCGGCGGCGCCAGGGCGTCGGTGACCGCCATGACGATAGCGAAGGCGGCACCGTCAGCTGCAGACGTGAACCACTTGTGCCCGGAGATGACGTAGTCGTCGCCATCACGCTCGGCGCGCGCCTCGAGCCAGGTGGGGTTGGAGCCGGCGCGCTCGGGTTCGGTCATCGCGAAGCACGAGCGGATCTCGCCGCGGGCGAGCGGCCCGAGCCACTGCTTTCGCTGGGCGACGCTCCCGTGCGCGTGCAGGAGCTCCATGTTCCCGATGTCGGGCGCCTGGCAGTTGAGCGCATAGTGCCCGATGGGGGTACGCCCGAGTTCCTCGCTCACGGCGGCGAAGTCGAGGAGCGAGAGCCCGCACCCCCCCATCGCCACCGGCAGGTGCGGGGCCCACAGTCCGCGCGCACGCGCCTCGGCGCGCGCGCCGTCGAGCGCGCCGACGACCGCCGCCCACGGCTCGTTGAGGTAGCGTCCCTCGAGGGGGAGGAGGACCGTGTCCACGAAGTCGCGGACCTGGGCACGCAGGGTCTGTTCGTTAGGCATGGGCGCTGGCAGGTTCGGGCTCCAGGAGCTTGCGGTGGCGGTGATGCTGCGCGTGGGGCGCGCGTGGGGCGCGCGTGGGGCGCGCGCTAGATCGTGATCCCGCCATCCACCATGTATACGCCTCCGGTGCAGAACGACGACGCGCGAGAGGCGAGGAAGAGCGCGAGCCCGGCAACGTCGCGCGGTTCTCCCATGCGGGGAATCGGCTGCGCGGCCATGGCCTTCGCCAGGACGTCCTCGTTCCCCCACAGCGCGCGGCTGAAGTCGGTCTTGATGAGTCCCGGACAGATGGCATTGGCGCGCACATTGCGCTTCCCCCACTCACGGGCCATCACCTGTGTGAGGCTGATGACTGCCGCCTTGCTGACGCTGTAGATCCCGAGGTTGGCCTCGGGCGAAATGCCGCCAATGGACGAGAGGTTGATGATCGAGCCGCCGCCGCGTGCCGCCATCCCGGGGAGGACTCGCTTGGCCAGTTCGAACGGGGCGCGCAGGTTCACATCCATGATCTTGGCGAACGCCTCAGGCGACGTCTCCTCCACCGGGCCGTAGACCGGATTGGCCGCCGCGTTGTTGACGAGGATGTCGATCGCGGCGTGCCTCGCCAGCGCCTGGTCGGCGAGGGCGTGCAGCTGCTCGAGGCGACCGACGTTTGAGGCGATCCCTTCGGCCGAATGCCCGGCGGCGCGGATGGCCGCAACCGTCTCCTCCACGGCGGCATCCTTTCGCGAGCTGACGATCACGTGGGCCCCGGCGCCGGCCAATGACTCGGCGATGGCGCGTCCAATGCCTCGCGTTGCGCCGGTGACGAGGGCGACCTGCCCGGAGAGGTCGTGCGACATGTCGGAATCGGTAAGGGAGATGAGTGAAGGGTCGGACGAACCCTGTCTCCTGACCTACTGTACTTCCCGCGCCACCACCGGCAACACGATCTTCGACGCGCGTCGTGCGGAGCGATAGACCTTGTGCGTGGCGACCGTGAAGTCCGACCGCTTGGCCTCGAAGATGTTGGGGACGAAGCGCTGCGGATTGCGGTCGATCAGCGGGAACCAGGTGCTTTGCACCTGGACCATCACCCGGTGCCCTTTCTTGAACGTGTAGGCCTGGGTGTGAAGGTCGATCGTGAAATCCGTGACCGTATTGGGAGTGATGGGTGACGGTTTCTCGAAGCTCTTGCGGTAGCGCCCGCGGAAGACCTCGTTGGCCACCATGAACTGGTAGCCGTTCATCTTCAGGTCCTGCATTCCCGTATCGGGATAGACATCGATGAGTTTCACGATCCAGTCGGCATCGCTCCCGGTGGTGGCGGCCTGGATGGTGACGCTGATATCGCCGGCAATCGTGACGTCGTCGCCCAGGACACCAGTATCGTAGCTCAGGACATCGGGGCGATTGTGGACGAAACGTTGGTCCTCGGTGAGCCAGGTGGACCAGGTGGAGCCCCGGGGATCGTAGGTCGCCTGGATCGGTCGCGCGCGATACGGGACCGGCTTGTTGGGATCCGAGATGTAGCTGTCGAATTCGCGGGCGGCCGCGGCCGGGGAACTCGCCGGGGGCGGCGGCTCGGTGGAGAGCCGCCCGCCGTCGCGGAAGTAGTAGGCGCGCGCGGCCACCCCGGCTTTCGGCGGCCAGGCATCGTAGCGTCGCCACTGGTTGCTCCCGGCCTCGAACGTCGTGGCCTCCGCCAGGTGCACCATCCCGCGCTCGTGCAGGTACTGGGCGAAGAACGGGGCCATGATGGAGTCGCGGAAGAAGCGTCCGGTCGCCTGCCCGAACTGGATCGGGCCTAACGAGTTGCCCTCGCCCCGCATCCACCCGCCGTGGTTCCACGGCCCGACGACCAGGAAGTTCTGGTGGGCGGTGTCGTGCTTCTCCAGTTCGCGATAAATGGTGATGGGGCCATAGAAGTCCTCCTGGTCCCACCATCCAGCGACGTTGAGCGTGGGAACGGTCACCCGCGTGAGGTACCCCTTCATCGCCTGGCGCTTCCAGAACGCGTCGTAGTCGGGGCGACGCGAGAAGTCGTTCCACGTCGGGATCGTCCCCTTGAGCAGCGAATCGTTGACCGTGGCCAGCGAGCCGAGCCGGAGGTACCAGTCGTACGTGTCCCACGCGTCGAAGCGGAACTGCTGCACGTCCTTCCCGCTCTCCATCATCGTGGCGTACTCGAAGCCGTAGCTCAGCCGAAACGCCCCGTTGTGGTGGAAGTCGTCGCCCATCCACATGTCGGCCGGCGAGGCCTGCGGTGAGACCGCCTTGAGCGCCGGGTGGGGCTCGAGCATCGCCATCGCCGTGAGCCACCCGGGATACGAGACGCCGGTCATCCCCACCCGCGCGACGGTGTTGGGGACGTTCGTCACCAGCCACTCGATGCTGTCGTACGCATCGGTCCCCTCGTCGATCGCCTTCGGGTCGCTTCGATCGCGCCGCGGCGGGCGTTGCATCTCGAACGTCCCCTCGGAGTGGAACTTGCCGCGGATGTCCTGGAGGACGAAGACGTAGCCGTCGCGGGCCAGGAAGTCATAGCCCCGCGCGACCGACGCCGACGACGTCCCGTCGATGCCGTACGGGGTGCGGACGAAGATGAACGGGAGCGGGCCATGCGCGGCCGCCGGAGTGAAGATCCGTGTGTACAACTTCACCCCGTCGCGCATCGGGATCATGACCTCGGTGCGCGTGAAGGCGGAATCCTGCGCGGCAACCGGTGCTGCAGCGACGAGGTGAACAGACAAGACGAGCCCGGCCAGGAACCGCATGCGCACACTCCCATCGAAAGTTGGACGCCCCTCGATTACTCGTCGCTTCGTCGTCCGCGGCGCGTCCGCGGCGCGCACGTGCCGCTAGAGCGCCGCGATCGCCTGGATCTCGATCTGGTACCCGTAGTGCAGCTCCTTCACCGGCACGACGGCGCGCGCCGGCTTGTGCGCCCCCATGACGCGGGCATAGGCGAGGTTCACCTCACCCCATAGTGAGATGTCGCTGACATAGAGGGTCATCTGTAGCACCTTGTCGAGTCCGCTCCCAGCCGCCTTCAGCACGGCCTCGACGTTGCGCAGCGTTTGTTCCGTCTGCTGCTCCATCGACCCCACGGTGCGGTCGCTACTCCCGGGAACGATGGGGAGCTGGCCGGCGACGTACACCACGCCATTGTGAATGATGCCCTGCGAGTAATGGCCGGCCGGCAGCGGCGCAGCATTGGTCTCCACGGTCTCCACTGGATTCTCCCTGATTCAGAATGAACCGACGGCCGCACCGCGCACCTCGCCGGAGCAGTCGCCGAAGCCGATGCGGACGAACCCCTCGCGCGCGCAGTGTCCCCGTAGGATGACCTCGTCCCCATCCTCGAGAAAGCGACGATCCTCCCCGTTGGGGAGCCGGACCGGCTCGCTTCCGCGCCACGCGAGTTCGAGGAGGCAACCGCGACTCCCGCGATCGGCGCCGGAGATGGTCCCGCTTCCGAGCAGGTCGCCGGGCTGCAGGTTGCAGCCGTTGCTGGCGTGGTGCGCGAGGAGCTGCGCCACGGTCCAGTACATGTCGCGCGCGTTGCCGCTCGAGAGGCGAACCGGCGCGTCGCCGGTGGCGTGCATGCGCGCCGTGCGCAGCCACACCTCGATCGTGATGTCGAGTCCCCCGTGCGCCTGGTCCGCCGCATCAAACAGGTAGGGGAGCGGCGCCGGGTCACCGGCCGGGCGCACGAAGGCCGGGACGCGAAAGGGGGCCAGCGCCTCGAAGGTGACCACCCAGGGCGACAGGGTCGTGGCGAAGTTCTTGGCCAGGAAGGGGCCGAGCGGTTGGTACTCCCATGCCTGGATGTCGCGTGCCGACCAGTCGTTGAGGAGGGCAATGCCAAAGAGCTGGTGCGTCGCCGCATCGATCGGGATCGGCGACCCTAACGAATTCCCCGCCCCGACGAAGGCGCCGAGTTCTGCCTCATAGTCGAAGCGCCGGGTTGGGGCGAACACCGGCGGTGCGCCTCCCTCACTCCCGACTTGCCCGATCGGGCGCACGATGGGGGTCCCGCTGACCACCAGCGACGACGCTCGCCCGTGGTACCCGATCGGGACCCACTTGTAGTTGGGGAGGAGCGGGTTGTCCGGGCGGAACATCGCCCCGACGTTGGTCGCGTGATACACCGAGGCGTAGAAGTCGGTGTAGTCGCCGACGTCTGCCGGCAGCCGCAATTCCGCATCGTGCTGCGCCACAAGGAGCGCGGGCTCCAGCGCCCGCGCCGCCGCTCCGGTGACGGTGTCGTCGCGGAGCAGTTCGCTCACCGCGCGCCGAAGCGCCGTCCACGCCGTCGGCCCCAGCGACATGAGCCCGTTGAGCGACGGCGATGCGCAGGTCGTCGCGGCTCGGGCGGCCCCGCCGTCGAGCACTCCGTGACGATGCGCCGAGTCCACGTCCAGGATCATCGTCCCGATGGCGACACCGACCCGCCACGGCTCGTCGCTCCCGCGTCGCCGGAAGACGCCGTACGGGAGGTTCTGCACCGGGAAATCGGTCACGCCATCGTTGGCGCTGGCGACCCAGGAACGGAGGTGGTGGGCGTGTGTCTCGTTGAGCATCGGTCAGCCGGCGTGCAGG
Organism: Gemmatimonadota bacterium; assembly: GCA_027346425.1. Taxonomy (GTDB): domain Bacteria; phylum Gemmatimonadota; class Gemmatimonadetes; order Gemmatimonadales; family Gemmatimonadaceae; genus SCN-70-22. The sequence continues at coordinate 26,294 of DAIESF010000148.1, forward strand.
GTCTCGAGGTCATCCAGCGGCTCACGGAAGGAGCAACTTCCGAAGGCCAGGGCGAAGCGCTCGCGCATCAGCGTCAGCGAGGCGGTCGAAGCCCGCCCCCCTTCCCATCGAATCTCCTCATCGGTGATCCCGATCATGGCGTGGCTCCGTCCCTCGAGGGTGTTGACCAACACCTCCACCGGGGCGCCACCATGTGCCTGCGAGGCGGCGAGGAAGACGTTCAGGTATCCGAACATCGTTCCACGTGGACTCCCGGGCTCGTACGTCAGTCGGTATTCGCCACGCAACGGATGATGCAGCCCCGCGGTCGCCTTGAAGGCGACGCCCGCGTCGGCGCAGGCGCGGAGGAAGCGCGCCACGTCGCGGGGAGCGGGAATGGCATCGCTCGTCACCCCGCCCGTGCGCATCTTGGCATGCGCCCCGATCTCGCGAACGGCGGCAAGCAGCGGGGGGAGGTCGACGGCGAGCGGCACTTCGACAAAGTGCTCCATGCCGGCAAAGAGCCCAGCCAGGGATTGCACCTGCGCCGGCGTGGCGGCGCGCGATTCGACGCTGTCGATCACCGCGCGCCCATCCAGTTCCTCGTTGACGGCGCCGATTTCCGCCGCATCGGCCACCGCGTCGTGGCCCACGAGCGCGCTCACGCGCCACGGACCCGGCGCTCCCCCCGGCGCATTCCACAACGGCGCCGCCGCCTCGACCACGGCGCCAAGCCTCGCGACCGGGACGACCAGCCTCCCCAACGACCAGGCATCCGCGCCGTTGCGATACGCGTGATAGTTGGCGACCACCGTTGGCAGGTCGAGCGACGATGGCGGAAAGAGCCCCGCATAATCGATGGCCCCCGCCAGCAGCGCGCGCATCGACGGATGCGCGAGGATCGCCTCGCCCACGGTCATCGCCTCGCCGACTTCCCTGTCGCCGTCGACTTCGTCCCCTGGGCGACAGGACGCGTCGCCGACGGCTTCGACGGCTTCGACCTTGTCGACCGCTTCGAGGGCTTCGAGGGCTTCGAGGGCTTCGAGGGCTTCGAGGGCTTCGACCGCGTCGAGGGCTTCGCGCCACCTCGCGTGGCGGGAGCGCCCAGGTGCTCATGCGGATGCCGCGCCGCTACGTGGTGCGTCTTGGGGAGGGGGCGCCGTTTCTTGGGGGGCTCGAGGATGCTTCCGCGACACTTCGGCGACCCGCAGCGGCAGACGTACAGCTGCTCATCCTCGGCGGTCGTCGACTCGTCGCGCGCATAGGCGTAGTCGTAATTGAGCTCCTCGCCAGCTGCAATGTCGCGCATCGCCTCGATGAAGATGCGACCGCCGTCGTCCACCGCCTCGCAGTTGGGGTCGCACGCGTGATTGATGAAGCGGGCGTCGTTCCCCTGTACCGCCCCGTCGATCACCGTGCGCGACGTGACGGCAAAGAGAAAGGTGTGGTGCCGCCCCATGCGATCGTCTTCATACCGGCGGTCGGCTTCCTTCCAGGAAATGCGCTCACCCTTGTACTCGACAATCCGCTCGCCCTTGCGGATGTCGCGAGAGGCGAAGCCCCCGCGCCCCTGGATGACGGAGCGCCTCACGATGAACGGCTGCGGATCGGCCACGACCTTCTTTCGCGCCATCGTCACTTCCCCCCCGCCATGACCTTCACCCGCTTTCGGAATCGATCCATGATCATGCGCCCCAGCTCCGTCTCCTTGGCCACCCACTCCGAATTGCGGAAGGCGATCGGGCTGGTCTGCTCGCGATACTCGGTGAGCCACGGCTCGATGCGCGCGTACAGGAGGAGCCCCTCGCCGGTGCTCTCGAGCATGAAGTCGGCGTGCATCACCCCGTGCCGCGCCATGGCGTAAGTCATCTCCCAGTACGTCGAGCACTGCCGGTACGCCTCGTTGAGCGGGTGATCGTACTTCGTGATCGCCAGCACCTCCTCGAGCGACGACGGCCACCAGCTGGCATTGAGTTGCTTGCGCGACTCGCGCATGACGCCTTCGCGGCGCAACTCGTACAGCTTGAGCACGAGTTCGGCGTCGTGATGATCGGGGTGGTCTTTCTTGAGCACAGGTATTCGGGTGGGCGACGTGAGACGGGCGCGCCACATGGATTCGCGACGCGTGGGATCGACGCGCGTGGAATCGCGGCGCGCGCGGGGTGGCGGAGTATGGCCTGACGCCCCCCTGCGCCGCCAGTGATCCACTCGGCGGCGATCCGAACCGGCTGCGGCGGGCACCACGAAAAAGGGGCGAGGGAGCCTAACGCCCCCTCGCCCCCATGGTGCGGAGCAGCTGTCGCCTACGGAAGGATCGGGAAACGCGGACGTCCGCGGCGCCGAGGCGGGCAATGGTCGGGGCCTACACCGCCGCCACGGATCACCACGCCGATCACGTCGCCGATGCCGGCGCCGCGCCCCTCTCCGCGCCCGGTGCCGATTCGGCCATCGCCATACCCGCCCCCTCCCGTCCCCTGCGCTGGGACGTCGACGGGGAGCGCAGCCGGACGGGGGGCCACCGACGGGACGGTCGGAACGTCGGAATCAGGAGCGGGAGCCTGCGGCGTCTCGGCGGGGGCCTGGGACACCAGAACGTCCTGCGACGTTTCAGGTGCGGGCGATTTCGCCTCGTTCTGGTTCAGGTTGGCCGATCGCGTCGCGACCTTCCGGGGGGTGCGGGCGCGCTCTACTGGGGTCGACCCGGCTACCTGCTCGATGTCCGAGACGACACGCGTGGGCTGGTAGGCCCCAGAGGCGCCCGCCAACTCCGGCTTGGCCGACGACGACGCCTCGAGGTCCTTCTTGAGGTCGTCGCTCAGCGCGGACGAGTCGGACGCGCCGCGACCGCACGCCGTCGCGACGAGCGCGAGCGGGACGAGCATTCGCATGAGCCTGGTACGCATCTTACCCTCGGAAGCATTTCGGTCTGGACGACGCGGCCACCGGACGGCCGATGCTCATTCATAATGCAGGGAACAGGCCACAGGCGTCTACGGGGGGGCCCGATGGAAAGGTACCGCGAAGTGTCCCCGGCCGCTGACATCTCACCGTCCACAGGGAGTGACAGCGCCCGATCGCCGATCGCGCCGCGCGCCCCCGCGCCGCGCGCCCCCGCGCCGCTCGCCCCCGCCGCACTGGGATACCGGCTGGCTTCCCGCACGCCTCGCCGGCGTTACTTCATCGCCCCGCAGGCGTTGGTCACTGGCGAAGGGGCCCCGTACTTGGCGTGGACCACCCGCGCCGTCCCCTCCGGCGACACGATCACGGTGAAGATGTCGTCGTAGAGGTCGTCGCAGATGTCGGGGAGCTTCGGCCCTCCGAGGGCGGCGACGATGGCCGGGACGGTGTTGCTGTGCCCCACGACGACCACCGTGCGCCCGGCGAAGCGCGAGCGCACGGCATCGGCGATCGCCCGGGCGTGATCGGGGACCGCGCCGCGCGCCTCGATGACCTCGCCGGTGATGCCTAACGCCTGCGCTGACGGTGCCGCCGTGAGCCTGGTGCGCTGGAACTGCGTGGTGATGATGGCCGACACGCCGGCCTCGCGCGCAATGCTCACGAGGGCCTTCGCGCGCGCCTCCCCGGCCGCAGAGAGTGGGACATCACCGCTCGGCCCCGTCTTCTCCGCGTGGCGCACGACCAGGACAACGGTATCTGTCGCGGGGCGGGGGGTGGCGAATGCCACCAGCGACGCGAGCGCCAGCGGCGCGATGAGCTTGAGGGAGATCATGGCGCGATCTTACCCCGGAGAGCGGGAATGGGCAACCGATCGGCGGCGTGCACCTCCCCTTCCCCGCTCGTCCCCGACGCAGCCCGGGCCCGATTCCCCCATCACCACCCCATGCGTTGGCGCAACGCCATCACGTGCGCCACGTGATGCCGCCCGTGCCACGCGTACACGCCGAGCAGGTGGTGCAGCGTGTGCTCCCCAGTCTCGGGGTGGACGTAGCGCCGCACGAAGTCGGCCTCCGACATCGCGCGCAGCAGCCGATCGATGCGATGGTGCACCGACTCCAGCAGCCGCAACGAGACCTCGATCGGCGTCGACCGTGAATCCTCCAACTCGGCCCACGCCACCTCGTCGTACGCCTTGATGGTCGGGCGATCCTCGGTCAGCGTCCACTTCAGGCGAACGTACATGTTGAGATGCGAGTCGGGGACGTGGTGCGCGACCTGGCGCACCGTCCACCCGCCCGGGCGGTAGGGAGTGTCGAGCTGGGCGTCGCTGAGCCCGTGCAGCGCCGCGCGCATGGCCGCCGGCGCCGCCGCCAGCTGCTCGATGCTGGTCGCGCGCCAAGATGGAGTGAAGGCGTTCGGCGACTCGTAGCGGCCGATCGGGTAGCGCAGGTCTGCTTCGGTCATGATCAACGTGAGGTGGGATTGCGGAGGGGGCGCGACACACGCACGTCCCGGAAGCTAGCGGGCCCTCCCTCGCGTCCAAAGCACTCCCCGGGCACCACGGGCGCCCGCACCGTCGTGGTTGTGCCCCGCCGATCCGGCGTGCAGCGTTCCGTACCCCACTTACCTCGAGATCGTGACATGCCGCGCCACCGTCGCTCGCTTCTTGCTTTTGCCATGCTCGCGCTCTCCCCAGTCGCGACCTTCGCCCAGCGTCCGCTCAAGGTCTACATCTCGGTGGATATGGAGGGGATCACCGGCGTGGTGAGCAACGAGCAGCTTGGGCCGGGCGCCTTCGAATACGAGCGCGCACGCCAATTCATGACCGGCGAGGCGCTGGCAGCGATCCAGGGAGCCCGCGACGCAGGTGCGACGGAGATCGTCGTCAGCGATTCGCACGGCAACGGGCAGAACCTGCTCATCGATCAGTTCCCCGACGACGTCACGATCGTTCGTTCGTGGCCCCGCCCGCTCATGATGATGGAGGGGATCGATTCCTCCTTCGCCGCCGCGGTCTTCATCGGCTACCACGCCGGCACCGCCAATACGCGTGGCGTGCGGGCCCACACCATGTCGAGTGCCACACTGACAGGGGTCGCCCTCAACGGGCGCCAGGTTCCCGAAGGAGGAATCAATGCCGCGATCGCCGGCTATTTCGGCGTCCCGGTGGTGATGGTCTCCGGTGACGATGCCGCGGTGGAAGAGGTTCAGCGCTTCGCGGCGGGGATGGAGGGCGCCGTGGTGAAGCGCGCCATCTCCTTCCACTCGGCGGCGACGATGACTCCAAAGGCGGCGCAGGGGCTCATACGGGCCCGGGTGAAGGCCGGCGTGGAAAACCGCGCGCGCATCGCCCCGTTCGTCCTGTCGGGCGCGGTGACCGCCGACCTCTCCTTCAAACACTACCGGGTGGCCGAGATCCTCACCTACCTCCCGATCGTGTCTCGCGTGGATGCGCACACCATCCGATTCGTCGGACGCGACATCCTGCAGGTCTCGCGATTCATGGAATTCGTGAACACGTACCAGTCCGACCTCACGCCATGAGCGACCGGTCGGCTCGCCGGCGCCATGGGCCTGGCGGCTCCCGACCGACTAACTTCTCGCATCCCCGCGGGCCCGCGTTGCGACGCGACCCCACCACCCGATTCGTGAGACTTCGCTGATGGAATGGATCGCCGACCCGCAAGCCTGGATCGGCTTGCTGACGCTGACGGTGCTCGAGGTCGTCCTCGGCATCGACAACATCATCTTCATCTCGATTCTCTCGTCCAAGCTCCCGCGGACGGAGCAGGTCAAGGCACGGCGCCTCGGATTGCTGGGCGCGTTCTTCACCCGCATCCTGCTCCTCCTGTCGATCGCCTGGATCGTCAAGCTCACCACGCCGCTGTTCACCGTGATGGGCGTCGGCTTCAGTGGGCGTGCCCTGATCCTCTTGCTCGGCGGCCTTTTCCTGATCGGCAAGGCAACGTACGAGATCCACGACAAGCTCGAGGGGAAGGAGCACGCGGAGGCGTCGGGGAAAGGCGGATCGACGCTGGCGGCGGTCGTCGTGCAGATCATGCTCGTCGACATCGTCTTCTCGCTCGACTCGGTGATTACCGCCGTCGGGATGGCCAGCCATATCCAGGTGATGATCGCGGCCAACGTCATCGCGCTGGGCGTCATGCTGGTGGCAGCAACGCCGATCTCCGACTTCGTCGACGATCACCCGACGATCAAGATCCTCGCGCTCTCGTTTCTCGTCCTGATCGGGACCAACCTCGTCGCCGAGGCGATGGGACAGCACATTCCGAAGGGGTACACGTACTTCGCAATGGCCTTCTCGTTTTTGGTCGAGATGCTCAACCTGCGGCTGCGGGCCCGCGCGGCCCCGCCGGTCCGGCTGCACGACGTCCCGCGAACGGCAGACGTGGAGCCCGGGATCGGCGCCTAACGGGGCACTACCAGTTGAACTGCAGCCCCGAGGTCAGGATCCGGTCGTTCTTCCGGCGACCGACCTCGGGGAGGTTGTCGAAGCGCACGACGTACGCCGCCTTCATGGCGATGTGCGCCGAGAGCGGGGCGACGATCGCGCTCTCCGTGTTGACCCGGTAGTCCTCGGAAACCTTGAGGCTCGGGAGGAACTCGACAAGCTGCAGGAAGTACGCGTGCTTGGAGAAGAGGTGCTTGAATGTCGTCGCACTACGCACCGACGAGAAGTCGAGCGTCGCGCCGGCGGTCGACCGCTGCTGGTTGAGCGCCAATCCCGCCTCGACCGACCACTGGTCGTTGGGAAGCGTCAGCACCTTGACCGCCAGTCCCGCCGCCTCCTCGAAGCGGCGTGAGATTCCGGCAAACTCGTTGCGGTCGAAGCCGGCGTAGCCGAACAGTGCCAGCCGCGGCGTGAACGCCCAGTCGCTGCGCCAGTTGGTGAACAGGAGATTGGAGGTCTGCTTGCCGTCCTGGCTGGCGTAGACAGTCCCGAACCCTTGCTTGTGTTCCCACCTCCCGGCCCGGAGGATGAGCTTCTCGCCCAGGCTGAGCGTGCTGAGTTCGGTATTGCCGGTCGTGCTCACGTACCCGACGTCGGCGGAGAACTCACGCGGCTTGGGCGCGTCCTGCGCCGACAGCGATGACGCAACCACCGCGCCGACGACGGCGGTGAGCGATGTCAAGTGACGGAATGACGGAGACACGGACCCCCCTCGCGACATGGTACGGGAGGGCGACGGACCCCCCGGGCCCTCACCATGGCAACCTAGGTAATGCCGTGGCGCTGCCGCAACGCCTTCAACCGCCGATCGTTAGGTCGAGCTCGCCGCGAGCGATAGCCCGCGCACAATGCGCGCCGTCGTGGCCACCTGCGCCGCGT
>DAIESF010000155.1 GCA_027346425.1 Gemmatimonadota bacterium
GAGGCGGGGGTCGTTGAGAAGTTCGGCATCCCGCCCGCGTCGATCCCCGACCTGCTGGCGCTCGTTGGGGACGATGCCGACGGAATCCCCGGAATTCCGCGATGGGGGGCCAAGTCGGCGGGAGCGGTGCTGGCCCACTACGGAACGCTCGATGCCATCCCCGACGACGCGGCAGGCTGGGAGGTAGCCGTTCGCGGGGCGGAGGCGCTGGCAGGGCAGCTCCGCCAGCACCGGAAGGAGGCGCAGCTCTACAAGACTCTTGCCACCCTGCGCACCGACGTCCCGTTGGCCGAAGACGTCGATGCGCTGCGGTGGCGCGGTGCGCGGCGCGACGCACTCACCACGTTCTGTGCGTCGATCGGCGACGCGAACTTCCCCGATCGGGTGAAGCGGTGGCGTGACTGACGCGCCACCGCTGGACTGCTACTGCACCGGGCTCTTGGGAGCGATCGCCCCGCCGCGCAGGTAGTCCACCGCGAGATTGGCGAGTGTGCGCACGCCCGTCGGGAGCGCCGCCTCGTCGGCGAAGAAAAGCGGCGAGTGGTTGACCGGGACAGCCTTGGGGTTCTGCCCCTTGGGCGTCACGCCGAGAAAGACGAAGAGCCCGGGGATGTCCTTGGTGTAGACCGGAAAGTCCTCCGAACCGGTCACAGGGTTGATGACGTGTACTCCGCCCTCGCCCGCCGCGCGCTGCATGGTGGGGAGCATGCGCTCGGTGAGCGCCGGGTCGTTCACCGTCACCAGCCCGCCCTTGGAGATCTTCACCTGCGCCGTGGCCCCCGCCGAGTGGGCGATGTCCTCGACGGTGCGCGTGACGCGCGTGTGGATGTCGGCGCGCATCGTCTCGTCGAAGGTGCGGATCGTCCCCTGCATCACCACGCTGTCGGGGATGATGTTGCCGCGATTCCCACCCATGATCATCCCGATCGTGATGACCGAGGGGGCCGCCGTCACTTCCACCTGCCGGCTGGCGATCGTCTGCAGCCCGAGGATGATCTGCGACGACACGACGATCGGGTCGACCCCGGACCACGGGGCGGAGCCGTGCGTCTGGCGCCCCTTCACCACGATGTCGAGTCCGTCAGCTGCAGCCATGAAGCCGCCGGCGCGATAGTTCACCGAGCCGACCTCCGCGGGCCAGACGTGGAGCCCGAAGATCGCCGAGGGGCGCGGGTTGTCGAGCGCGCCATCGGCGACCATCGCCGCCGCGCCACCGAGCCCCTCCTCTGCCGGCTGGAAGAGGAACTTCACCGTCCCGGGAATCCTCGCCTTCATTCCCGCGAGCACCTCGGCCACGCCCATGAGGATGGCGACGTGGTTGTCGTGTCCGCACGCGTGCATCACCCCCACATCCATCCCCTGCCACACCGTGCGGACCTTGCTCTTGAACGGAAGGTCGACGAGCTCGGTCACGGGGAGGGCGTCCATGTCGGCGCGCAGGGCGACGACCGGTCCCGGCTTGCCGCCGCGGAGGATCCCGACGACCCCCGTCTTCCCGACGTCGGCGTGCACCTCGAGCCCGATGTCACGCAGGTGCTTGGCGACGAGGGCCGCGGTGCGCGTCTCGGCAAAGGAGAGTTCGGGATGCTCGTGGATGTCGCGCCGCCAGGCAACGACCTTGGGCATCACCTGTTCGAGGCGGGTGTCGATTTCCTTGGCGAGCTCGTTGGAGCCCCCCTTCTGCTGGGCAGAGACGGGGAGCGCTGCCAGGACGAGGAGTGCGGCGGCGGTGAAGGAGCGAGTCACGGATTGTTCGGGGCTGGGGTGGAAGCTGAAGGTGCGACAGAGCAAGCGAGGATGCGAGGGCGCGAACTGGTACGCGCCTTAGAGTTCGTCAACATTGCGCATGTGGTCGGCGAGCTGGCGCAGGCGCTGTCGCAGGTGTTCGCGCAGCGCACCCGGCATCTCATGCTCGTCGAGCGCCTGCTCCATGCACCAGAGCCATTCGTTACGCTCCCGCTTGCCGATGGTGAACGGGAGGTGCCGCATGCGCAGTCGCGGGTGGCCGTACTGCTCCTCGTAGAGCGGGGGGCCTCCGGTCCATCCGGTGAGGTACATGAAGAGCTTTTCTCGGGACCGCTTGAGGGAGGCGGCGTGCAGTGCACGCACGTTGGCAGCCTCGGGCGATGTGTCCATCAGGTCGTAGAACCGGTCGACGAGGCGGCGGATCCCCGATTCGCCACCAAGTTGGTCATACGGAGTCATTGGCGAGCTGGTCATGTGAAGAATGGTAGTGTCTCGCGCTCGGGGCGTCAGGCGCTAGGATTTACCGTATGGCCGATACCGCCATTCCACATCTCGCCTTCCTCGCGGCGGCGGTGGTCCCACGGGATGCGCTGCACGCCTCGGGCGACCTGTCGCGCGCCGAGGAGATCCTCGCGGCGCATCCCGACGTTGCGGGGCACGACATCCACACGGCCTCGGTGCTCGGAGATGACGTTGCGGTCCGTCGCTTTCTCCAACGTGACGATGCAGCCGCCACGCAACGTGGCGGCCCGTATGGGTGGGACGCGCTGACGCACCTCTGTTTCTCGCGATACCTGCGCCTGGACGCTTCGCGCTCCGACGGCTTCGTGCGCACGGCCACCGCGCTCCTCGACGCCGGGGCCAGCGCGAACAGCGGATTCTGGGAGGAGGATCACCAGCCGCGTCCGGAGTGGGAGAGCGTGCTGTATGGCGCAGCCGGCGTCGCCCATCACGCGGGGGTGACGCGCGTGCTGCTGTCGCGCGGCGCGGAGCCGAACGATGAGGAGGTCCCCTACCACGCGCCCGAAGGGTGGGACAACGCGGCCCTGTCGGAGATCCTCGCGACCGGACGCCTCTCCGCCGACTCGCTGACCATGATGCTCCTGCGCAAGTCCGACTGGCACGACCTGGAGGGGATGCGGCTCGTCCTCGATCACGGCGCCGATGTCAATCGCAAGGGGCGCTGGGGGAAGACGATCCTCGATCACGCATTGCGGAGCGACAACAGCATCGGCATTTTCGAGTTGCTGCTCGACCGCGGTGCCGATCCGGGCATTGCATCTGACGGAGTGACCCCGGTGGCCAAGGCGGCGCGCATGGGACGGGGCGATGTGCTGGAGCTCTTCGCGCAACGGGGGGGCGACGTCGCCCTGGGTGGCGCCGACCGCCTCCTCGCCGCGTGCGCGCGGAGTGACGCGGCGGCGGTACGAGCGGCGCAGGAGCACGATCCGTTGGCGGTGCGTACCGTGCTGGCCGGAGGCGGGACCTTCCTCTCCACGTTCGCCCGCGTCGGGAATCGCGCCGGGGTCCAGCAGCTGCTCGACCTGGGGGTGGACGTGAACGCGACCGTGTCGCAGGGCGATGGCTACTGGGACATCGCAAATCACAGCACGGCGTTGCACGCCGCATCGTGGCGCGGGTGGCCGGAGGTCGCCGCCCTCCTCCTGGCTCGTGGCGCCGACGTGAACCGAGTCGATGGCCAGGGACGGACACCGTTGATACTGGCGGTGCGTGCCTGCGTCGCATCGTACTGGCGCGAGCGGCGCACGCCGGAGTGGGTGCAAGTGCTGCTCGAGGCGGGAGCCTCGGTGGAGGGCGTGCCCTATCCATGCGGTTTTGACGAAGTGGACGAATTGCTCCGGCGACACGGCGCCGGAGGGGTGAGCTGACGTCGGCTGGCAGGAGGGCGCGTGGGCGGTCACTCACGAGGGTGAGCGGCGGTCCCGGAATGCTGATCGCGGCAGGATGTCAGTATCGGTCCGTTTGATCGCTGCAGCGTCGCGACGGAACGATCTCGTCGCTGCTCGGGACGTTCGCCACCGACGAGCCTTCGCTGGGGCCCGGTGGATTCCAACCGTATCTCATTGGTGGCATCGGCGCCGTCGCGTTTCGTACCGACGTCACGACGGTTGGTGAGGCGGTGAGCGGCGTCCAGTGGGCCTTCAATGCGGGGGCCGGGCTCCGTTTCCGTCTGGGACCGTTAGGCGGCGGGCTCGAGGCGCGGCTCCGGGAGATCCCGGTCGACCAGACGAAGACCTTCTTCAAGAACGTCGTGTCGGTCCCCGTCTCGTTCAGCCTGGTCTTCTGACCGCGTAGCCGGGGACGAGGCGGTCACATCGCGCCCCGCCTCATCCCCAGCGAGACGATGCGTTCGAGCAGCTGCGGGTAGCTGATCCCTGCCTCGAGCGCCGACGAGGCGAACTCCTCGCTCTCCGCCACTTCGGGATTGGGATTGGCCTCGATGAAGAAGGCGGTCTCGTCGGCGCGCAGGCGGAAGTCGAGGCGCGCGTAGCCGTCGAGCGACAGGAGACGGTAGATGCGCCGCGCCGTGGCCACGAGGCGCTGCTGCAACGCCGGCGGGAGCTCGGCTGGCCCCTGGAAGATCCCCCGGCGCGCCTGGTGCTCGGGGTCGTGCTTCACGCGCGAGGTGGCGATGAATCGCGTTCCTGGCGGGGCGTTCTCGATGTACAGCTCCCATGGCGGGAGGACGGTCAAGCGCGTGTTGCCCACGATTCCGACGTAGATCTCCCGCCCGTCGATGAACTCCTCCACGATCGCATCGCTGCCGATGCTGCGGTGTATGAACTGCACGCGCGTCTCCAGCTCGGTCTCGTTCCGTACCACCGAGGCCTGAGCGATGCCGACCGATCCCTCCTCGGTAAGGCTCTTGACGATCAGGGGATACGTGAGCGAACGGGAGACGCGCGCCCGGCGGCCGCGGCGCACCACGTCGAAGTGCGGGACGGCAATCCGGTGGTAGGCCAGGATCTTCTTCGAGAGCGCCTTGTCGCGGGCGAGCACCAATCCGCGCGGATTGCAGCCGGTGTACGCGACGCGCATCAGCTCGAGCAGGCTCACCACGTGGTGATCGAACTCGCGAAGGCCGAAGAAGTCCTCGAGGAGGTTGAAGACGACGTCCGGGTGCCACTCCTCGATCGCTTCGCGGATGGGGAAGAGCTCGTCACGAACGCCGAGCGCGCGCACGTCGTGCCCCAGCCCGCGCAGCGTTCGCAGGACATCGTATTCGGTCTTGATCTCGTACATCTCGCGCTCGTCGAGCCCAGCTACCGATTCGGGGGGGATCAGCGACGGTTGCATGAGCACGAGGATCCGCAGGCGGCGGCGCGTGGGGCGGCTCATAGGGCGATGGAGATGCGCCGGCTGTACAGGAAGTGCACGGTGCGCACTGCCAGCATCCCGGCAAAGTCGAGGAGGACGCGACGCTGTGGGCCGGCGACGCGGAGCTTGAGTTCGCGGCAGCGTCCGATCATGTCGCGGAGGACCTGGTCGAGCGTGAATTCGTACTCGCCCGTCCAACGGGCGACGGTGCGCCTGATCTCTGTTCGATGGCTCTGGATGAAGACGGAGGCGAGCTCGCGTCCGGCATGACGCGGCGCGTCGGAGAAGACCTTGCGCAGGTCGCGGTCGTACGTGGTGGGGTAGTGCACCGAGTACTGCGCCCGCTTGGTCTCGTAATACTCGCGCAGCGTGGAGGTGAGCTCGGACAGCGGTTCGACGCGGTCGCGCACGAGTTGCGCCGGTCGCTTGCCGCGAAGCTCGGTCATGAGTTCGTCCACGTACTCGAGTTTCTCGAGGGCGCGCCACCCCTGGTAGCGTCGCTGCCACTTGGCGCGAGGCCCCAACCAGACGGCGAACGTCTCGGCGAAATCCTCGTCGGGGTGTGCCTGCGCGTAGTACAGCCGCAAGTGCTGCACGAAATTGCGGCTGGCGGGATTCGGGCGGTACGAATCGGGGTACTTCGTCCGAGACGATCCGAACAGCTCGCGCCACCGCTTGCGCCGGTTGAGGGCGAAAGCGTGCTGCATGGCATGCCCGCTTTCGTGGCGCAGGATGCGCATGCACTCGCTGCGGGAACCGCCCTCGACTTCCAGCATCATGCTCCGCTCGAGGCGAATCAGGCGTGGATGCGCAAGGTAGAACGGGATCCCGATGCCGGGGATCCCCTCCGGCGAGAACCACTCGCCCGAGAGCCAGCAATGCGGGCGGAGGGTGAGACCATGGTCGGCGAGTTCGCCATACAGCTCCTGGATGCAGTCCTCGACCCACGTTCCTTCGAGTCGTACCCCAAGATCCCGGATGCGCACACCGAGGAGCTCGTCGCGCGGGAGCGTGCTCCACGCGTGGCGTGCGAGGCGGGCGGGTCGCTTACGCGGCGTCGCCATGCCGGTTCATATCGGGCCGCTGTGTCATGTCGGTCAACCGGGGCAAGTGGGCACGGGGCACGCGCGAACGCGCCCCGCGTGCATACTGGTATGCATGCTCGCGTGCATGCGCCAACCTCGCGCCACGACGCGCGGGAGGCAAGCGGGAGGCAAGCGGGAGGCCAGCGGGAGGCCAGCGGGAGGCAAGCGAGAGGCATCCTCTTGCGCGATGGTGGTGCGTGCCCGACTGTTGCCGTCCGGCACGCATCGCCAAAAGCACGCGTGCAGCAGCGGGCCGAGTCCGCGTCATCCTAGTCCCGGAAGTGATTCGACATGCAACGTTCATGTTCAGCCGCACTGGTTGCCGGCACCCTCCTGGCCGGCGCCTGCGCCGACCAGTCGACCGCTCCGCGCGCCCGCCCGTTCGCCTTGCAGCCGTCGGCTGACGTGGCCGCGGACCGCGACGGGAGCTTCCTGGTGCGGGCGTCGGGTAATGCATTCCCCTCGAACTTCGCGGACAACGTGAAGGCGCTTGGTGGGATTGTGGTCTTCGCCCACAATGGCGCCGGCGTCGCTGCCGTCGCCGGGCTCTCCGGCGCGGCGGCGACGCAGTTGGCGAACCTCCGCGGAATTGCTGCAGTCGACGACGACAATTACACCACCGTCTCCGATCCAGTGGTGACCCAGCCCGAGAGCGCCGACCTGGGCATTGCGTCGGCTGCCAATCCGGCGACCGCCTTCTTCTATGCCCGTCAGTGGAACCTGCGTCAGATAGAGGCGCCGGCCGCGTGGGCCGCCGGGCGGTTGGGGAAGAGCACCACGAAGGTGGGCGTCCTCGACACCGGACTCGGCTATACGCATGCCGACCTGGCCGGCCGCGTGGATTTCGCGCTCTCGAGGTCGTTCGTCCCAAGTGACGATGCGCTGGTCGCGGCATTCTTCCCAGGGACGCACCCGGTGGCCGACCTCCACTACCACGGTACCCATGTCGGCGCCACGATTTCCAGTAGCGCCTTTGCGGCTGCCGGTGTCACGTCGGGGCTCACCCTTGTCGGGATCAAGGTGTGCAGCGTGTACGGCTCCTGCCCCACCAGCAGCGTGTTGCAGGGCATCCTCTACGCCGCTGACCAGGGACTTCCGGTGGCCAACATGAGCCTCGGGGGGAACTTCGAACGCAAGGACGCCAGCGCTCGCGGGGGCGTGGGACCGTCGTTCATCGCCACCATCAACCAGGTCTTCAACTATGCGAACCGCAAGGGGACGACCATGGTCGTCTCCGCGGGCAACGACAACATCGACATGGACCACGATGGCAATGGCTACAAGGCCTACTGCTCGGCGCCTAACGTCATTTGCGTCGCGGCAACCGGGCCGACGGCGTCCCCCGGCGTCAACGGGCCCTGGACCAACCCCGACGCCGGGGCGTACTACTCCAACTACGGCGTGTCGTCGGTGAGCGTCGCCGCCCCTGGCGGCAACACTGGCGGCATCGTGTATGCCGCCTGCTCGCGCTTCAGCCTGCAAATCCCGATCTGCCAGTCAGGGACGTTCATTGTCGGCCTCGCGGGAACGAGCATGGCGGCGCCGCACACCTCGGCGGTCGCCGCCCTCATCAGTGAGGATGTGGGGGAAAACCCGGCCAGGATACGCGCCGCGCTCCGGCAGTCGGCCGACGACCTCGGCGCGCCGGGGGCCGATCCGATCTACGGCAAGGGGCGCATCAACGTGCGGCGGGCGGTCGGGTTGTAGCCGACTGTGTCGGTGTGCCGGCACGGTGCGTGTCGATTCACAGGGGGGACCTGCGGGTCCCCCCTTCGCGCATTCGTGCGCGCCCCCGTTGTTGTGAGGGAATCGGCGATGTCCGGTCGCCGGCTTCACTCTGGACGCTGCCGCATTCCCAGTTAGCGTATCGAACCACTCCTTCCCGTGCAGGCGACTGTCGTGCTTTCCTACGCACACGGCACCACCACCGCCCCCCTTCTGGGCGAGACGATCGGCGAGAACCTGCGCCGCACCGTGGAGTCACACGGCGATCGCGAGGCACTCGTCGTGCGCAGCCAGTGGTACCGTGCCACGTACCGGCAGCTGTGGGAGTCCACGACGGCGCTTGCCCGCGCGCTGATGGCGGTGGGGATCAAGCCGGGTGACCGGGTCGGGATCTGGTCGCCCAACCGTTGGGAATGGGTGGTGACGCAGTTCGCCACCGCCCGCGCCGGTGCGGTGCTGGTCAACATCAATCCGGCCTACAAGACGGCGGAACTGGAGTATGCGTTGCGCCAGTCGGGGACCAAGCTCCTTCTGTTGGCGAGGCACTTCCGGGCCGCCAACTACGTGGAGATGCTCGACGCCGTGCGACCTAACTGCCCGCAGCTGCAACAGGTGGTCATCCTGGACGGCGAGTGGGATGCACTCCTCGAGCGCGGACAGGAGGTCTCTGAACTGGCATTGGCCGAGCGAGAGTCGGCACTCCAGTTCGACGACCCGATCAACATCCAGTACACCTCGGGGACGACCGGCTTCCCGAAGGGGGCCACGCTCTCGCACCACAACATCCTCAATAACGGCTTCTTCATCGGAGAGGCGCTGAAGCTCTCGTCGTCCGATCGCGTCTGCATTCCCGTCCCGTTCTACCACTGCTTCGGAATGGTGCTGGCCAACCTGATGTGCCTGTCGGTGGGGGGATGCGAAGTGATCGCCTGCGAGCACTTCGATGCCGAGGCGGTGCTCATGGCGGTGCATCAGGAGCGCTGCACGGCCATCCATGGCGTGCCATC
>DAIESF010000156.1 GCA_027346425.1 Gemmatimonadota bacterium
CGCGTCGACCCCTCCCGCCCCCCCGCCGCGCACATCGAGGCGTGACAGTGGTGCGATGAGCGCGCGGCGCACGGCGTCGGCCACACCAAGCCTGCGTCCACTGCCATAGGTCGTCTCGTACCACGCCACGACCGATGGATCAACGGACGCAATCTCGCGAAGCGCGTCAAGCGTCGCATCGCCCTCGATCGCCCCACCGCGGGGGACGACCGCCGATGCGTAGCCGGTGATCGTCGCGTCCTGCACCGAGCTCAAATAGCCATTCATTCGCCCCTTGTGTGCGAGGGCGGCGGCGACGAACCAGTCCACGCCACGCGCAAAGGCCTCGGTGGGGCGGTCGGCCTGCACCGACGATGATAGCGTCTCGCGGCGCGGACGAGCCGCACTGGCGAGGCGGCGAACGGTCGCCGAGAGCTGGTCGCTGAACTGGCGCACCGATCGGTCGGTCCGGTACCCGCCACGCACGCCATACCGCCGCCGCGCGGCCTGCCAATCCAGGTCATGGGCGAGCTCATGGGCCATGGCTCCCGCGCTGGTGGCAAGCGGGAAGTAGACTGTGCGACTGGCCGGATCGTGCAGGGCGAGCGCCCGGTCGGCGAGCGGGGAGTCGCCGAAGCGCACGCTCAGGCCGCGCAGGTCCAACGCGGGAAAGACCGCGCCGAGGTCGGCGACGACCTCGCTCAGCATCCGCGTGTAGTACGGACGCCAGGCGGTGGGAACGCGATCGTCGAAGGTGAGGGAGGCGAGCCCGAGCCGGCTCTGCAGCTCGACCGCCGCCGGCCCCTCGTCACCGGGGAGACAGGCCCGCTCCTGGGCATAGGCGCGCATGGCGACCGACGCCGTGAGCACGGCGAGGGCGGCCTCGCGCGACGGCCCGACGATGCCGCGCAGGCGCGCCAGTTCGGCGACGAGCGACTCCTCGGTGCGCACGCGGGCGACGAACTGTGACCGGGCGCGCCGCGCCTCGTCCGGCCCGGCCGCGCCGGAGACAAACGATGCATAGCCGCCCATCGTGACGGTCACCGGCGCCTGCGGCGGCGCGGCGCGGCGGGCCACCAGCTCGGCGGCCACCGCCCCGGCCGCTCCGCCTAACGAGCGCGCCGTGGCGGCCGGGACGGGCGTCAGGGAAAGCGACTCGAGTCGGCGGGCGAGGACCGGGAGCAGTCGCACCGCTTCCCGTTCGTCCTCGGGGAGCGGGGGATCCTCCAGCGGGCGCTCGACGGCAAAGCGCCGTGCTGCCCGCCAGAGCGGGACCAGGTCGACCGGATCGAGGCGCTGGCGGCGGGCCTCGGCGAGGAGCGCGATCACGTCGCGCATCGCAAGGGTGCGGTCGCGCGCCTGGGCGATGGCGCCGAGGGCGACCGCGGAAGCGCGATGCGAGACCGATCCGCTCGCCGTCCCCACCGTGTACGCCAGGCGCAACGCCAACTCGGCGGCACGCGGCGAAGTGGACTCGTCCAGCACCGACTCCATGAATTGACGATGGGCGAGCCCGCTCCCCTCAACCGGGCTCCGCGCCATGAGGTCGAGTGCCTCGGGCGGACTGGCGTACGTCGCCCCGCTCCCCGCACGGGCGAGGATCGCCTGGGCCAGAAGCCGGCGTGACCCCTCGGGGATGAGGGGATCGCGCAGCGCGTAGTCGATGAGACGGAAGGGGCTCCCGACACCGAGCCGGAGGCGCTCGAGATAGAGCGCCGACATCACCGCCGCAGGCGACATCTCGCGTGCGGACTGCCGGCCGATGGCCCGCTCGAGCGAATCGGCCCAGCGGACCCCTGACGAGAACTCGCGGGCGACGTCGGGGCGCAGTCGCGGGGCGGGGGCGCGCACGACCAGCACAACGCCCACGGCGAGGGCGATCGCCGTGCCCGCGGCCAGGAACACCGCGCGTGGTTTCGAGCGAAGCCAGGTCCGAATCATCGCGTCGTCCTTCTCCAGATTACTACGTCGCTCCCCACCGGCTGCGATCGAGGTACGCGCAGGTCGCGCCATTATATAGTGGACCGCGCCAGGCGCGCGAGCGTCACGGCGCGCTCGGGATCGGTAGAGGCTAGTTTACCCTATTCGCACGGCATTCGTGCCGTCTGGCGCCAACGATTTCACGTACGCCGTCGAATCACGGGATGCTCCGCCGCCTTTCGTCGCGACTCGCCCTGTACACCGCACTGCTCCTGGTCGCCGCCGCGACGCGGGGCGCGGCGCAGGGCAACACCTCCGCGGAGGGGCGGCGTGCCAACGTCGGGCTCGCCGCCGTCGGCGCCTTCGTCGTCAGCGGCGGATGGGCAGATGTGGAGCACGACTTTCAGGCGGTGTCGACCAGCGCGACGGTCGACCTGGGCCACCTGCGATCGTCGCGGGTTCGGCTGCTGGCCGACCTGGAGTATCTCCTCACGCTGCCGCACGAGGAGCGTGTCGAGGAGGAGGGGCGCACGTACCGCGACGTCTTTCGTGACCTCTCGGCGCACGTCGCCCTCGCCTTCCACGCCACGGCGACGACGGCGCGCGTGTCGCCGTATGTCGCGACCGGCGTGGGCGTCCACATTCTCTCCAGTACATTCGGCACGCTGTCGATTGACCGGAGATACAACACCAACAACTTCGGCCTCCTGGCCGCCGCAGGGGTCCGTGCGGCGGTCGGGGGCGGCGGACGCCGCGCAGTGCAGCTCGAAGTACGCGGGCTGCAGGCGCGCGACGTGCGCCGGGTGAGCGTTCGCGTAGGGTTCGCCGCGCTCTTCAACGACCTGGTTCGCCGCTGATCACTCCAGGGCGGCGTCGATCTCGAGTGCCACGTTCCCCTTGATCGCCCGTGAGATCGGGCAGCCATCCTTGGTGGCGGCGGCGATAGCCTGGAAGGCCTCGTTCGTGATGCCGGGGGCCGTCACCCGCACCGTGAGCTTCATGGTGGTGACGGTGAAGCCAATCTCCTGCTTCTCGACCGTGCAGGCGGCGGCGGTCTCGACGCGAGTCGACGGCGTCCCGTTGCGCTCGAGGGCTCCGCTGAGCGCCATGCTGAAACAGGCCGCCTCGGCGGCGGCGAGGAGTTCTTCGGGGTTCGATCCCTTTTCGTCGCCGAAGCGGGTCCCGAACGAGTATTTGCCGCCGAGCGTTCCCGATTCGCCGGAGTACGTCCCCTTCCCTTCGCGAAGCGTTCCTTCCCAGACGGCAGATGAATGACGAGTTGGCATTGGTGTCGATTGGTTGAGTGAAGGTTTGCGGGTGGTGCGCGATCTCCCAAATAGAATCCTTTCGGGGGCGTCGCGGTGCCAGCCCCTGCGGAGTTTCGGGGGCGACTGGCGGGCGGGCGGCCTGCGGTTAGGCTTCGCCCCCATGGCTCCCGCCTCCCCTTCGCTCCCCCCGCGTCTCGAGCAGGTCCTTCGCCGATTCGCGGCGCTGGGGCGTGAGGAGAAGATGGCGGCGCTCGTGTCGTACGCGCGGAAGCTCGAGCCGCTCCCCGAGCGCTATCGCGAGTTGGCCGAGGACGGCTTCGCCGTCCCCGAGTGCCAGACCCCACTGCGCCTGTTCGTCGAGCAGCACGAGGGGCGGCTGCACTTCTACGCCGACATCAACACGCGGCAATCGCCGACCGTCGCGGCGTTCCTGAGCATCGTCTTCAGCGCGGTGAACGACGAGCCGCCGGCCACCACCCTCGCCATTCCCCCCGATTTCGTGCGGGCGGTGATGCAGAGCCTGGGGTTGGGGACGCGCGAGGTGGGGTTGGAGGCGATCGTTGCGCGCCTCAAGCGTCATGCCCGCGCTGCCATCGCACCTGCCCCGCCGGCCTAACGACATTCCCGGTTCCCGCCTCGTCCCACCCCTCACCACGACCCTCGCCATGCCGCAGAACTACGCCAACCACACCCGTTGGATGGCGCCATACCACTTCGTGGTATCGCCGATCCTCCTCATCAACCTCGCCATCACGATCCGCGATGCGTTCCGGCATCCGACCGTGTGGACCATCTGGGGCGTGTTCGTCGCCTTCGCCATCCTCGGCGGTATCGGGCTCGCCCGCGTCATGGTGCTGACCGTGCAAGACCGCGTGATCCGCCTCGAGGAAACGCTGCGCCTGCAACGCCTCCTCCCGGCCGACCAGCATGGCGAGATTGCGCAGCTGTCGCGCAAGGAGTTCATCGCACTGCGGTTCGCGTCGGACGCGGAACTCCCGGCCCTGTTCAGGCGCGTGCGCAACGGCGAGTTTGCCAACGACAAGGCCATCAAGCAGGCCGTCACCAACTGGCGCGCCGACCTGCTGCGCGCGTAGTCGCACCGTCGCCCACCACTTTCCTCCCCGCTTTCGACGATGAATCCGCAGTTCTGGCGCCGCTGGCACCGATGGATCGGCTTCCCCTCCGCTGTCTTCCTTCTTTTTGCCTCGATCACCGGGATCCTGGTGGCGGGGACCGAGTTCTTCGGCGAAGACGAGGCGCTGCGTGAGCGCACGCGCGACCTCGTGAGCTCCGTGACGACGGAATCGAGCGCATCGGCATGGGGCGACCCGGTGCAGCGGGCGCTGGCGGCGGTCGCATCGGCTGGTGGCCACGCCCCGGTCGACAAGATCGAGGTGCAGTTCAAGGGCGACCTCCCGACCGTGACCGTCTTCACCGGAAAGCCGACCGGCGGCGAGGACCGGAAGTACGTGGTGAACGCCAACACCGGGGTGCTGATCGCCACCGAGGACTACGCCGACAAGCCGTTCCTGTACCGCCTGCACAGCGGCGAGGCGTTCGGCGATGGCGGATTGGTGGTGGCGATGGCGTGGGGGCTGTGCCTCGCGGCGCTGACCGTCAGCGGCATCCTGGTCTTCTGGCGCATGCGTCGCCGCGACAAGACCGGTTGGCGTCGCTACTTCTTCTAGCAGAGCGCCCCCGGCGCCGTGCGGCGCCGGGGGCGAGAGGGGGAGTGCGTCAGCTGGCCCTGGCGGGGCGGTCGGTGCGACGCGGCGGACTCCCCTCGGCCGCCAGGCGCGCGCGCTGGCGCCGCGTTTGGTACGGGACGAGCCACAGGTAGAGCCCCGTCAGCCACAACAGCAGCACGATGACTCCCGACGGGAGGAAGATCCCGAGCTTGGCGGTCGGGTGGAACCACGAGCCATCGTGCATCGACTCGAGCCAGTCGGAGCGGCGATAGGCGCTGTGCAACACGGCGCCGCTCTCCGAATCGATCTGGAGCTCCCAGCGAGACGTGCTCTGGATCTTGAGGATCCCCTTCCCAGGGCGCACGTCGATCCGGTCGACGTCGTCCCACCCGGTGATCCCCGCCTCGGGGACTGCGCGAGCCACCGCGAGGAGGGAATCGAAAGAGAGCGCCGGCGCCGTCCCGGCCGCGCGGTGCTCGGTGGGTTGCACCCAACTCCAGTTCTTCTTGAGCTGAAGGAGGAGCCCGGAGACGATCACCACCAGGAAAGGGAGGGCGATGGCGATCGCCCCCCACCGGTGGGCCTTGCGGGAGAGAACGCGCGGGTTGAACGACATCGCAATCGGCTTGGGGAAGTCGTTAGGGCGTTCGCCGGACGCTAGCGCAGGGCGAGCCCCAGGCGCAACGTGCGGCCGGGCTGCGGGAGGCCGCACTGATCGTACACCCCGGCATCGGTCAGGTTGTCGAGGGCGAGCGAGGCGACGAGGCGCGAGAACAGGTTGCCCCGCCCGACGGCGAAGGCGCGCTCGACGCCGGCCCCGGTCCACGTTTGCGCGACAATCTCCTGGTTGCGCTGCGTGTCGGGATTGACGCAGTACTGGCGGCCGGAGTGATCGACGCTGGCGCGCACCGTGACGCCGGCGACGGCGGGGAACTGCACGTCGGCGCCGAGGCGGAGGTCGGGCTGGTTCTCCGGCTTGCGTTCGCTCCCGCTCACCGCCGGGTCCTCGATGCGCACACGTTGGATGAGGGCGTCAGCCGACAGCTGCAAGGCGCCGGTGGAGACCCCGCCCAGCAATTCGAGTCCCGTGCTGCGCATCTCGTCGCGGTTCACGCGCTGGAACTTGCGGTTGGGCAGCGTGGTGCGGACGATGGCGTCGCGCAGGCCGTGGCGAAAGGCGACCCCCTGGAACTGGTAGCGGCTCGACAACAGCGTCGCACCGACCTCGCCGCCCACGAGGACTTCCGGGCGCAGCGCCGGGTTCGGCTCGAAGCGGTTCAGCGCGCCCGAATACAACTCGCGCAGCGCCGCGAAGCGGGCGCGCCGGTTGGCCGAGGCGTGCAGGCGCCAGCGCCCATTGAAGGCCACCGAACTCACGCCGAGCCGCCCCCCCCACTCCGACAGGCGCCCCAGCGCCTCGCGCCCCGCAGTCTTCGGGGTCGTGCTGGCGTCCAACGCATAGCCGGCCGTGAGGCGGAGCGATCCGGCCAGCGGCTGCTCCACCTCGAAGGCGCCACTCCATAACCGCTGCTCGTATTCGTTAGGCGCGGCTCCGTTGAGCCCCTCCAGGTAACGCACGCCGGAGTACGACATGGCGGTGCGCAGCTCGCCGCGCCCCAGGGAGTGGTCGGCCTGCAGACGGGCGGTGGTGGTCGCTTCGTCGCCGGTCTCCCTCCCGACGATCGAATCGTAGGCGGCATCGAAGAAGCTCTCGATCGACGTGTAGGAACCGTTGCGCCCGACCACCAACTCCGCGTCGCCCGACCCCCACGCGGTATGCCGGCGCCCCGTCCCCGCGGTGAAAAGGGAGAGGGCGCGGTTCTGCTCGGGATACCGCCAGAAGCGAGGCGCCGTGATGTGCAGCTCGGGCATCACCCCGCGCTCGAGGGTGTAGCCCGAATGGCTGCCGCCGATCCACGCCCCCCCGGGTGTCAGGTAGCGCGCCGAGAGGAAGCCGTCGCGCTGGTTGACGTCGGAGTTGGTGCGCTCATGCGCATGCTGTGTGTACTGGTCGCGAACGTCGCGGCTCAGCGCCACCGTGCGCACGTCGCGATACCCCGCGCCCGCGCGGAACGTCAGCTGCCCCCCGCCGACCTCGATCGGCGTGGCGAAGTCGCCCGCCAGCGCCTGGGTCCCCAGCTGGTCGGTCCCCAGTCGGAGCCCCACCTGTGTGCGCGACGGCTGCTCGCCGCGATAGGACGACAGCCCCAGGTCGATCACACCCCCGAGCGCGTTCGGTCCCTGGAGGAGCGTGCTGAGTCCACGCACCACGGTCACGCTCCCGATTCCGGTGGTGGGAAAGACCGACGCGTCGGAGCGATGGTCCCAGCCGATACTCAGCGGGAGTCCGTCAAAGAGGACGGCTGCCTGGCGCGAGTCAGAGCCGCGGACCGAGAGTTCCGCCTCACCGCGCGAGTTGGTGCGGACCAGGAGAAACGGCACCTCCCGTAACGCCATGTCGAGCGGCGCGGCCGGCGTGAGGTGCAGGGAATCGATCCTGACGATGATGGACGAGGTGCCGCCGACTGTCGTCGCGCTCCGCCCCGCGGTGATCGAGAACTTCTCGAGGCGCGTCCGCACGGAGTCGGCCGTACTGTCGCGCGGAACGCGCTGTGCACGCGCGTCCGACCCAAGGATGAGGCTGGCAAGGGCGAGCCCCGAAAGACAAGCAAGGGTACGGCGGCGCATTTGAGAACGATCGCGAGAGTTTGAGGACGAGCCTCGGGAGCGACGCCGAGGCCGTCGACCATATTGGTCATGAATTATTAACGAAAATTCTCTCCCCTTCGTTGATCACTCGCAACGCCTACCTCGGCCTCGTCGGCCCCACCCCCTTTCCCTCCCTCCGCCGGGTGGGGACATTGCCGACAGGTC
>DAIESF010000169.1 GCA_027346425.1 Gemmatimonadota bacterium
CGGCGGGTCGTTCAGGATCAGGAGTCGTCGGGCCATCGCGTCGGAGACAGTACGGGATCACATTCGCCAAGACGCATATAAGCTGCCCAGTCGACCCGCGCACGTCAAATGCCGCCGCCACTCCCCACCCGCGCGTCCCGACCCATATCGTTCGTGGATGGCCGGCCTGGCGCACGAACGACTGGCGCCCCTGACGACCACATCGTCTCACGCGCGGAGCTGTCCCTCATGTTCACTCGCGGTTTTACCGGGCGCCGGCCGGCGCCCGACCTGACCGATCGCATCCCGCCGGGCCAGCACCTGGTTCCGGACTTCCCGGTCCTCTCGGCCGGCCCCACGCCGCACGTCGACACGTCGAACTGGTCGTTCACCCTGCGGGTTGGCCCGAAGCCGGTGAAGCAGTGGACGTGGGACGAGTTCAATGCGCTCCCCCGCACCAGCTACACTCGCGACATCCATTGCGTGACCACGTGGTCGAAGCTCGACACCCGGTGGGAGGGGGTGCTCGTGGATGACGTCCTCGCCGCCGCCGGGCTCACCCCACCGACCGACTTCCTCCTCGCGCACTCGTTCGACGGCTACTCCACGAACGTCCCGGTCGCCGACGTGGTTGGCGGGAAGGGGATGATCGCCGTCCACTTCGACGGCGCACCGCTGGAGGCCGACCACGGCGGGCCGGCACGACTCGTCATCCCACACCTGTACTTCTGGAAGTCGGCGAAGTGGATCAACGGGCTGCAGTTCACCACGCGCGACGAGGCGGGGTTCTGGGAGCTGCGCGGCTATCACATGTACGGCGACCCGTGGCGCGAGCAGCGTTTCACGAATGACTGACGCGCGCGACGCGACCAGGGCACGCCTCGACGGAGGCGCGCGCCAGTCGTGGCACCCGGCGGAGATTGTGTCCGTCGCCCCCCTCACCAGCCGGGTGGTGAGCATCAAGCTCCGCCCCGAAACATGGCGCGCCGTCCTCCCGGGCCAGCACATCGATGTGCAGCTGACGGCAGCGGACGGCTATCGGGCGCATCGCAGCTACTCGGTCGCCTCACCGCCCAGCGACACCGGGGTGCTCGAACTGGTGATCGAGCGGCTGAACGACGGTGAACTCTCCACGTACTTCCACGACTCGGCCGCCCCCGGCGACACCGTCGAGATCCGCGGGCCATTCGCCGAGCACTTCGTTTGGCGAACGGCGGAACCGGGACCTGTTTTCCTGGCCGCTGGCGGCTCGGGCGTCGCCCCGTTCCTCTCGATGGTGCGGGAGCGCGCGCATCTCGAACACCCACCCGCGATGGTCCTCCTCTACTCGGCACGTACATGGGACGACGTCATCTATCGGGAGGAACTCCTCGCTCACGAGCGCGCGCAACACGGGCTGCAGCTCGCCTTCTGCCTGACGAGAGACGCTGCACGGCGCGCGGCCGATTTCTCCCGGCGGGTCGACCGGGACATCATCGCCGCGGTACGCGCCCGATTGAGTGAGCCGCCGCGCCAGAGCTTCATCTGCGGCGCGAACTCGTTCGTGCGGACGGTGGCCGACCTCCTCGTCGAGGCCGGCCTCCCATCGCCATCGATTCGCACGGAGCGGTACGGTGGGGACTGAGCCCCGCCGGGCGGCGGTGTCGCGCTAGTCCGAGCGCAACGCCTGCGCCGGCGCCACCCGACTGGCGCGCCGCGACGGGATCCAGACGGCGAGCAGCGCCACCGTCAGCAGCACCGCGGCTGCCGCCCCGAGCGTCACCGGGTCGGTCGGCGATACGTGGAACAGGAGCGATCCCAGCAGCCGCGACGTTGCCGCGACCCCAGCCAGGCCGACAACCATTCCCACTCCCAACGGGACCGCTCCCGACGTCATGGCGCCGCGCACCACGCTCGCCCCAGTGGCGCCGAGCGCCATGCGGATGCCTAACTCGTGCCGCCGCCCGCCGACAGCGTAGGCCATCACCCCATAGACCCCAACTGCCCCGAGCAGGAGTGCAAGACCGCCGAAGAACGTCAACACCCCGGCGAAGAAGGAGCGCTGGGTCATCGAGGCGTCCAGCACCTGGGCGAGGGGACGGATGCTGGCAATCGGGATCTCGCTGCTGATCGCTTCGATGGCCTGCCGCACCGGCCCGACCTGGAGCGTCGTGTTCATCGACGTCCGTACCATCACCACCATGCCAGGCACCGGGAACTGCCGCAGCGGGATGTACATCTCCGGACGCGGCGCCCGGTCGAGCTCCTGCTGGTGCACGTCACCCACCACTCCCACCACGCGGAACGGACGGTTGCCGAACAGCTGGATGGTGCGCCCCACCGCGCGCTCCCCCGGCCAGAGGCTGGCCGCCATGGTCGCGTTGATGAGCCCGACCATTTCGCCCTCGGCCACATCGCCCGCGGACACGTCCCGTCCCTCCAACAATGGAATGCCGACGGTCTTGAAGTACCCCGGTGTCACCACCCGGAAGTTGGCGTCTGGGAGGGGGCCGTCCATCGGCGCGCGGTGTCCCTCGGCGAGGTACGGGAACGCCCAGTTGCTGCGCGTGAACGGAAGGAGATGGATCGCCCCGACCCCGCTGACGCCGGGGAGCGCCGACAAGCGCTCCGTGACCTGCTCGTAGTACTGCGCCGCCCGCTGGTTGCGGTATCGCGAATCGGGCGGGGCAATTTCGACCGCCAGCACCTGCGACGTCTCGAGCCCCGGGTCCACGGCACGGAGCGCCCGCAAGCTCGAGAGGAGGAGCCCCGCCCCACTCACCACCACGAGCGCCAGCGCCACCTCGATGGCGATCAACACCGACCCCAGTCGCCGTGCGCCACGTGTCCCGCCAACGGTGCGCCTCCCCGACGCCAGGTCGGGACGCAAGTCCCCGCGGGTGGCGCGGAGCGCCGGGATGAGGGCGAAGCCAACAACCGACAGCAGCGAAATGCCAAGGGCGAAGCCCAGCACGCGCAGGTCCATCCCCGCCTCCCCCGAGCGTGGAAGGCCGGAGCGCTCCGTCACCCGCAACCCGCCGAGAAGCACCCGGGCGAGCGCCGTTCCCAGCAGGCCGCCCGTGAGCGCCAGGACGACCCCTTCGGTGAGTTGCTCGCGAATCAGGCGACTGCGGTTGGCGCCGAGCGACGTACGGACCGCCAGTTCCTGCCGGCGCCGCTCCCCGCGCGCCATGAGGAGATTGGCCAGGTTCGCACAGGCGAGGAGGAGGACGAAGGCGACGGCCGCCAGCAGGAGGCGCAACGGCGTCGCCACGTCGCCCACCATCGAGGTGAGGAGCCCCATCGCGCTCGCGCTCCGTACGGCGTCCTGGTCGATCAGCCCCGCGTACTCTCCCCGCAGGCGCTGCATGGTCGCGCGCACCTGCTGCGCCGGCACCTCGACCGTTGCACCACTCCGCAGCCGGCCGACGACGCGGTTCACGTACCACGTGCTGTCAGTCGCGATCGTGCGCCCTGAGGGGAGGCTGAGCGGGATCCATACCGCCGTCTCCTGCCCGCCGGGCTGGAACGGCGCGACGAAGCCGCGCGGCATGACGCCAACGACGGTGCGCATCTCCTGGCCGAAGCCGTCGAGCCGAAGGCGCTTCCCCACGATGGACGGATCACCACCGAAGCGCCCCTGCCAGAGGGCATAGCTCAGGAGGACGACGTCCGAGCGCTCGGGGCTTCGCGCCTCCGGACCGAAGGGGCGCCCGAGCGCGGGCGTGACCCCAAACACGGAAAAGTATCCGGCGTCGACGGCCTGTGCGTTGAGCGACGCGGCCGGGCCGTCACCACTGAGCGTCACGTCGGGAAACGAGATCCCGCTGGAGGCGGCGAGCGCCGGCGTCCCCTCGGCCAGGGCATCGGCCATCGAGATGTTGGCATTCTGCCCCGGTGACACGAGGACCAGCCGCTCAGGCTCGGGATACGGGAGCGGGCGCAGCATCACCGCGTTGACCACGGTGAAGATCGCCACCGACGCCCCGATACCGAGGGCCAGGGTGGCCAATGCAACCGCGGTGAACCCCCAGTCCGCCCGCATCCTGCGGACGGCGATCCTGATGTCGCGCCACGTTGCGCCCATTCCATCTCTCCGTTGCGGTTCTCGCCGAGCAATGCCCGTTCGACCCGCGCCGCGGAGAAATGGTTGCGTGTGGTGGGGGACGCGGCCTTTTGCCGCGTCCCCCGATGTGACGCTACCCGACGATGCGCCGCTCGATCGACTGCTTGACCTCGGCGGCGATGGCCGGCGACTGCAGGAGGCACCGGACGCGATCGAGATGGGCCATGGCCATGTCGTTGCGCTTCACCTTCTGCCAGAGGATCGCAGACTCGAAGGTGGCGCGCAGCTCCATCGCGGGATCGCCGAAGCGCGAGGCCTCGGCCGCGAGGTCGTCGAGCAGGAGCGCCGCGCCCTTCACGTCGCCGTCGTACACGAGGTTGGAGGCCAGCTTCCAGAGGGTGGCCCCGGCGTACTGGCTGGCGTCGCGCTGTTCCTGGATGAGTCCGCGATAGAGCCGGCGGGCTTCGCCCATGCGTCCGCTCGAGGTTGCCTCGTCGGCGCGAGAGAGGACGGCGTGGATGCGAGTGGAATCAGGGGCCGGCGGGAGGGCGAGGACGTTCGCCAGCTGCAGCGGGGCCGAGGACTGGTCGGCAACAGCGACGGTCGGGGCGGCAGCAAGGGCGAGACTACCGAGAGCCAGCAGGAATCGAGTGCGCATGGTCGTGACCTCCGAGAAGGTGATGCGCCGTCGCACGAACATCGCGGGTGCGCCGGTGTGCACATCATCTGATGGCAGGGGCCCGGGCAGCGATTCAACGATGGGATGGGATGAACGCCGGGCGTGATGGAGGGCACGAGGCCGCGACGTGCGGTTGACGTCTCGTCCGTCGCTTCGCCCCTGCCCCCATCCCGCGCCCCCTACGACGCGACCTTCGCCTTCTTCTGCCGGCCCTTGAGGTGCTCCTCCATCTTGAGCCGCGGCACGCCGTTCACCATCCAGTCGGGGGCCGGCGCCCCCTTGAGGTAGTGGTCGAAGTACTCGCGCATGCGAATGGTGTAGTCCTTCTGGTTCTTCGGCAGCTGCAAGCCGTGGTTCTCCCCCACGTACTGGAGGAGAATGACGTCCTTGTCGAGCTCGCGCAGCGTATTGAACCAGGTGATGCCCTGGTTGAAGTCGACCGCACCGTCCTTCTCGTTGTGCAGGATCATCAGCTTCGTCTGCACCTTGTCGGCGTGGAAGGCCGGCGAGTTGCGGATGTAGGCGTCGTAGTTGTCGAGGAAGTTCCCCTTGAAGCGCCCCTGCGAACTCTCGAAGATCGCCATGTCGGCCGTCCCCGTGTTCCAGTAGATCGACGAGTACATGCTCACCATGTCGGTGAGCGGGGCCCCAGTCACGATGCTCTTGAAGAGCGTCCCCGTCTGGGTGGCGAGGAACGACGACTGATAGCCCCCCCACGAATGCCCGTGCAGCCCGACGTTCGCCGAGTCGACGATCCCCGTGGCGATCGCCGCCTT
>DAIESF010000194.1 GCA_027346425.1 Gemmatimonadota bacterium
CGCGTCGCGCGCGCGGTCGCTGAAGGTGGCGATCCCGCTCCCACCTAACGAGCGCTGCGACGCCTGCACGAACCGCGCGCCGCCAGCCACCTCGCCGAAGTCCCACCCCTCGCCGATGAGCGGGACGTGCCGCCCCGCCGCCCCATTCACGGCGCGTTGCAGCCGCTCCATCACCGCACGCGGCTGGTGCCCCATCAGGTCGAAGCGGAACGAGTCGATGCGGTAGTGCCGCACCCACGCCACCGCCGACTCGACCATGAGCTTGGCCATCATGGCGTGCTCGGTGGCGGTGTTCTCGCAGCAGGTGGACCGCGCCACGCGCCCCTCGGCGTCGAGGCGATGGTAGTACCCCGGGACGATGCGGTCGAGCACCGAGCGGGCGTCCTGCCCCGACGCGAAGGTGTGGTTGTACACCACGTCCATCCCCACCCGCAGCCCCGCCGAGTGCAACGCCTGCACCATCGCCCGGAACTCGCGAATGCGCGCCGCCGCATCGTCGGCGTCGGTGGCGTAGCTCCCCTCGGGGACGGTGTAATGGAAGGGGTCGTACCCCCAGTTGAAGCAGTCGCGATCCCGCACGGCGCTCACTGCCGCCTGCTGCAACTCGGCGTTGGGCGCTGCGGATGGGATCACGGGGACGACGCATCCCACCTCGGGGACGGTCGACAGGTCGTACACCGGAAGCAGGTGCACGTCGGTGATCCCCGCGCGGTGCAGCGCGCGCAGGTGTCGCATCCCGGCCGACTGCGACTCGGTGAAGGCGAGGTACTTCCCGCGCCACGCGGGGCGGACCGTGGTGTCGTGCGCGGAGAAGTCGCGCACGTGAAGCTCGTACACCGTCAGGTCGGTGGCCGCGGCGAGCGGCGCTGGTCGCGGCGATCGCGCCCACCCTTCCGGCTTCGTGCGCGGGTCGTCGAGTGAGAGGAAGACGCTGCGCTTCGAGTTGGCGGTGAGGGCGACCGAATAGGGATCGGTGACGCGGTTGCGCACGATTCCCGCCCCGGGGACGAACAACTCGACGAGGTAGAGGTAGCCGGCCCCTCGCACGTCGCCCGTCAGGCGGCCACGCCAGACGCCCGTCGCCGCATCGAGCGCGAGCGGATGCACGGACGCGGAGTCGCCCGTGGCGCGCGGATAGATGCAGACGCTCACCGCGCGTGCCGTCGGCGCCCAGAGCGCAACCCGCGCCCCCTTCGTGCCGTGCGCGTCGAGCGTGACTCCGAGGTCGCGAACGGTCGCGGCGGCCGAATAGCGGTCGTCGAGGGCGCCCGGCAGCTGGATGGCGGTGGCGGCGAGCACGCGTCCCTCGGCATCCTCGCGCACCAGTACCAGCTGCTCGCGTAGGAGCTGCGACACGTCGCGTCGCGCGGCGGCCGGCAGCGTGAGGCGCACGCCGGCACCGACAAAGCGGAACCGCTCGGCGATGGAGCGCGGCAGCGGGGAGTCGTCGCGCGTGAGGGGGAGGCGGGCGTCGGCCCCCGCCACCGGGGCGCCGGGCGACACCCGCATCTTCGCGCCGGCAGAACGGTAGATGGCGTAGCGGCCGTCCGCGGGGGCGCCGGGCCATTGCAGCCGGCGACGCGAGAGCCAGTAGCCCTGGGCGGTAGCATCGCGGTGCGCGGCGTGCGACAGGGTGTCCGACGTCGCCGGGCCGGCACACGCGGCCGCCGCATCTGCGCCGAGCGAAGCGGCTGTTACGGCCTCAGCGACGGTGATGGGCGGTTCACCTTCGTCGCCGGCCTGTCGCGCGCGTGCCGGCCGCGCGAAGACCGTGGCCGCGACGAGCGCGATCAGCGCGACGTGGGCGAAGGGGAGGCGGTGGACTCTCATGGCCATCGAGACGTTACAGCATTCTGCCCCCCTTCGCGACAAACGTCCTCGCCACGAGACTCCTTCCGCCGCCGGTCGTTCGCGGGCTGGGCGCCGACCCGAACGACCGGGCCTATCTCGAGGTCGAAGTCCCCGCGGGAAACGGGGTGGGAACGGCGCGGGCGATCGCGCGCGCGTATTCGGCCTTCGCCGAGGGAGGCTCCGACCTCGGTCTCACGCCCGAGACCGTCGCGCGCATCGTGGCACCCCCCGTCGTGACGCGCCCCGTGGACGAGGTGCTGGGGGTTCCGAGCTACTTCTCGCTCGGCTTCCTGCGCCCCGGCCCCACGGTGTCGTTCGGGTCGAGAGAGCGGGCGTTCGGATCGCCGGGTGCAGGCGGCTCGTTCGGCCTCGCCGATCCCGATGCCCGGCTCGGCTAAGCCTACGTGATGAACAAGCTCGACTTCTACCTGGAGAACGATCCGCGCGAGAAATCGTTGCGCGACGCGGTCTACCGGGCGATGTCACGCCTGGCGTGAGCGGGGGCGCCCCGGTTCGCACCGGAACGCCCCCGTCGTCACGCTACCGCGCTACACGGTCGCCATCACTTCACGTCGAAGCGGTCCAGCTTCATCACCTTGTCCCACGCCTTCACGAAGTCGCGCACGAACCTGGCTTGCGCGTCGTCCTGCGCGTACACCTCGGCCAGCGCCCGCAGCTGCGAGTTGGAGCCGAAGACGAGGTCCACGCGGGTGGCCGTCCACTTCACGTCGCCCGTGGCCCGGTCGCGCCCCTCGAAGACGTCGCCCGCCTGGGACATCGGCTTCCACGCCGTCCCCATGTCGACGAGGTTCACGAAGAAGTCGTTGGTGAGCTTGCCGGGGCGCTCGGTGAAGACGCCGTGCTTCGCGTTGCCGTGGTTGGCGCCCAGCACGCGCAGCCCGCCCACCAGCACCGTCATTTCCGGCGCGGTGAGGGTGAGGAGCTGTGCCTTGTCCACCAGCAGCTCCTCGGCGGAGACCGCGTAGGCCTGCTTCTGGTAGTTGCGGAAGCCGTCGGCCACCGGCTCCAGTACCGAGAACGACTCGACGTCGGTCTGCTCCTGCGAGGCATCCATGCGCCCCGGGGTGAAGGGAACCTCCACCTCGAAGCCCGCCTCACGCGCTGCCTGCTCCACCGCCGCGCATCCGCCGAGAACGATCAGGTCGGCCAGCGAGACCTTCTTCCCGCCCTGCTGCGCGTCGTTGAAGTCCTTCTGGATCGTCTCGAGGACTTCGAGCGCGCGCGTGAGCTTGGCCGGCTGGTTCACCTCCCAGTCCTTCTGCGGTGCCAAGCGAATGCGCGCGCCGTTGGCCCCGCCGCGCTTGTCGGAGCCGCGGAAGGTCGACGCCGAGGCCCACGCGGTGGCAACGAGCTGCGCGACCGGGAGCCCCGAGGCGAGGAGCTTCGCCTTGAGCGCGGCGACGTCCTTGGCGTCGACCAGTTCGTGATCGACCGCCGGGATCGGGTCCTGCCAGATCAGCTCCTCGTTAGGCACCAGCTTTCCCAGATAGCGGGAGCGCGGCCCCATGTCGCGGTGCGTGAGCTTGAACCAGGCGCGCGCGAAGGCGTCGGCCAGCTGGTCGGGGTTGGCGTGGAAGCGGCGCGAGATCTTCTCGTAGATGGGATCCATGCGCATCGCCATGTCGGCGGTCGACATCGCCGGGAGGACCTGCTTCCCCGGGACGTGCGCGTCGGGGACGACGGCCGCCTTCTCCTTGTCGGTCGGCTCCCAGATCCAGGCGCCGGCGGGGGACTTCACGCACTCCCACTCCCAGCCGAAGAGGGTGTCGAAGTAGCCGTTGTCCCACTTGATCGGGTTGGGGGTCCAGGCCCCTTCGAGTCCGCTGGTGGTGGTGTACTCGCCCTTGCCTGTCCCCAGCGCGTTGCGCCAGCCCAGCCCCATCTCTTCGATGGGCGCGGCCTCCGGCTCGGGGCCCACGAGCTTCGGGTCGCCCGCGCCGTGCATCTTGCCGAAGGTGTGGCCGCCGGCGGTGAGGGCGACCGTCTCCTCGTCGTTCATCGCCATCCGCTTGAACGTCTCGCGGATGTCGCGTGCCGAGGCCAGCGGGTCGGGTTTGCCGTTAGGCCCTTCGGGGTTCACGTAGATGAGCCCCATCTGCACCGCGGCCAGCGGGTTCTCGAGTTCGCGGTCGCCCGAGTAGCGCTTGTCGCCCAGCCACTCGGCCTCGGCGCCCCAGTAGATGTCCTGCTCCGGCTCCCACACGTCGGCGCGGCCGCCGGCGAAGCCGAAGGTCTTGAGCCCCATCGACTCGATGGCGACGTTGCCGGCCAGGATGAAGAGGTCGGCCCAGGAGAGCTTGTTGCCGTACTTCTGCTTGATGGGCCAGAGGAGGCGGCGCGCCTTGTCCAGGTTGCCGTTGTCGGGCCAGCTGTTGAGCGGGGCGAAGCGTTGCGTCCCCGACCCGGCGCCGCCGCGGCCGTCGCCCGTGCGGTACGTTCCCGCGCTGTGCCACGCCATGCGGATGAAGAGC
>DAIESF010000006.1 GCA_027346425.1 Gemmatimonadota bacterium
GCACGAGACCTTGCAGCACGAAACCGGCGGCGCCTGCCTGCGAGGCCGATCCGCTCAGGGCGAAGAGCCAGACGTCCTGGCAGATCACACCTACCAGCGAGGCGACGAGCAGTGGGGTCGCCCAGCGCTTGCGCATGATCAATCCCACGCACCCCGCCGCGCCCGCCCAGACCGCGATCGCCGTTGCGGCGATGGACCACGCAGGGCGAGCCGCGTACATCGCCTGCTGGGCGTCGCTCATCTTGGCGATGTCGTCAGGGGTCAGCCTGACGTCCATCAGGTAGGCGACGCACCCCATGAGGTTCCAAAGCAGCGCGACGACGGCGACCGGCATGTACCACTTGGGAGGCTGCTCCATGGGGATTCGCTCGACGAGGGGGGAGGGGCGACGATGGAGGACAGGGTCGCGGGGCGCAAGGTGGCGTGGCACCGTGGGACATGGCGTCGGGACTGACGCGGCCCCATAGTTCGCCGATCCACCCCCCTCCCCTCGGGAGAGGTCGGCACGGCATCAGCCCGCCTGCTCCCCCACCCCCTCTCGCGCCCCGGTTCATGCGTCCTCGCCATTCCGCCGCACTCCTCTTCCTCGCCGCCGCCACCGCATCGTGCGGCAAGAGCGCGACCGTGAACTGGCCCGTCTATCAGGGGAGCGACGACAAGACCCACTACACGACCCTCTCGCAGATCTCGCCGGAGAACGTGTCGTCACTGCAGGTGGCGTGGACCTACGACACCCAGGACGCGTTCGAGGGGTCGGAGATGCAGTCGAACCCGGTGGTGATCGACGGCGTGCTCTACGCCATGTCGCCCAAGCAGCGCGCCTTCGCGCTCGATGCCGCGACGGGAAAGGAGATCTGGAGCTTCGACCCCACCGGCGGACAGTTCACCGGCCCGCGCATCCGCTATCGCGGCGTGGTGGTGCACGACGGGCGCGTCTACTTCAACTACCGCCATCGCCTCTTCTCGCTCGACGCCAAGTCCGGACAGAAGGCCGCGGGCTGGGGGAACGACAGCGGGTGGGTGGACCTGCGCGAAGGACTCGGTCGCCCCGAGCAGGGGCTCTCGGTGAGCGCGAGCACCCCCGGCGCCGTCTACAAGGACATGCTCATCATCGGGACCTCGGTCCCCGAAGCGCTCCCCTCGGCGCCAGGCGACATCCGGGCGTATGACGTGAAGACCGGGGCGATTCGCTGGAGCTTTCACACCATCCCGCACCCCGGCGAGTTCGGCTACGACACGTGGCCCGCCGAGGCGTGGAAGGTGGCCGGTGGGGCGAATGCGTGGTCGGGGGTGACCGTCGACCAGAAGCGCGGGATGGTCTTCTTCGCCACCGGGTCGGCGTCGTTCGACTTCTATGGTGCCAATCGCGTGGGCGACAACCTGTTCGCCAACTCCATCGTCGCCCTCGACGCCAACACGGGAAAGCGGGTGTGGCACTTCCAGGGGCTCAGGCACGACCTCTGGGACCGTGACTTCCCCGCGGCGCCAACGCTCGTCACCGTCACGCGCAACGGCAAGCCGGTGGATGCCGTCGCCCAGATCACCAAGACGGGGCACGTGTGGGTGCTCGACCGCGAGACGGGGGCCGAGCTGTTCCCGAGTGCGTGGCGCAAGATGCCGCCGGCGATCCTCGACGGCGACGTGACCGCCGACTCGCAACGATTCCCCGTCCTGCCGAAGCCGTTCGCGCGCCAGCAGCTGACGGAGGAGATGCTCACCGACCGTACCCCCGAGGCGCATGCGGCGGCGCTCAAGCTCTTCCGCGAGAACCCGACGCCCGACCCGTGGACCCCCCCAAACACGAAAGGGATCATCATCTTCCCCGGCGTGGACGGTGGCGGCGAGTACGGCGGTCCCGCGTTCGACCCGAAGACGGGGATGCTGTACGTCAACTCGAACGAGATGGGGTGGATCCTCAAGATCGTCCCGCGCGAGACCACGTCGCTGTTCGGCGCCTATTGTGCCGAGTGCCACGGGGCGAAGTCGACGCCCATCGGGCCGACGTTGGCGGGAGTGAGCAAGCGCCTCACGCGCGAGCAGATCACCAATGCCATCCGCGCCGGCACCGGGCGCATGCCGGCCTTTGCCACCGCGTTAGGCGACTCGTCGATCGCCGAGCTCGTCGAGTACCTCGTCAGCGGCAAGCAGCCGACGCGGACCCCGACGAGCGTCCCGACCTTCCTCAAGTACCGGAACACGACGTTCGACATCTTCCTCGATCACGAGGGCTACCCGGCCATCAAGCCGCCGTGGGGGACCCTCAACGCGATCGACCTCAACACGGGCAACACCAGGTGGTCGATCCCCTTCGGCGAGTACCCCAAGCTCGTCGCCCAGGGGCTGAAAAACACCGGCAGCGACAACTATGGCGGCGCGATCGTGACCGAGAACGGGCTGCTCATCATCGCGGCCACCACGTACGACAACAAGATCCGCGCCTTCGACAAGACCAACGGGAAGCTCTTGTGGGAAGGACA
>DAIESF010000202.1 GCA_027346425.1 Gemmatimonadota bacterium
CACCTGCTCCCGCGCGCTGCGCACGTTGGCTTCCATCGCACCCCGGTCGCGAAGTCGCGAGGCGTCGAACCGAGGGATGAACCGGGCGGGCGTCACGGCGACGGGACCACGTTCCAGCGCCCGTCCATCGAGCGTCCACCGGCGGAGCCCGCCATCCAGCACGGCCACACGCTCGTGACCAAAGGCACGCAGCATGAACCAGAGGCGTGGCGCGGAGAAGTTCTGCCCCGAGCTGTCGTAGACGACAACGGCATGTTCGCTCCCAATCCCGAGCGATCCCAGCCGCTCGGCAAACTGCGCGGTCGACGGAAAAGTGTGCGGGAGCGGCGATGTCTCGTCGCTCAACCAGTCGATGTCGGCGAAGACAGCCCCGGGAATGTGCCCGGCGAGGTACTCGCTTCGCGCATCGCGATTCGCCGTTGGGAGGAAGGTGGTGGTGTCCACGACCTTGAGGGCGGGATCGCCGAGGTGTTCGGCGAGCCACGCCGTGGACACGAGTGGGGCGGGAAGAATGAAGGGCGGCATGGCAAGGAAGATGAAGCCAGGCACGGCGCACGCCAGAGTGCGGCGCGTCCCCCCTCCACGACCAGAGCGATGGACTGAGTCCACCGCAGCGTTCATCGCGCATGGTGGCGACGACCTCGCGGCGCTCTACGCCTACATCACGTCCCATGGACCCGCAGGGGCAGGTGCCCCAGCGGGTGGATCGACGAACGGCGGTCCGGCGGTATCTTCCCCGCCGCCTGCCCTGCCCAGTATCGTACCGAGCCGCGGCAAGTCCGCCTCGCGCATTCGCGCGGGGATGGCCCCGTCTCCCCTAGCCCATCACACCATTGTCGTCTAACGCGTCGTCGTCGAACGAAGCGTGGGGAAGTCGCATCGGCCTCATTCTCGCCATGGCGGGGAATGCGGTCGGACTTGGCAACTTCTTGCGCTTCCCGCGTCAGGCCGCCGCCAACGGCGGCGGCTCATTCATGGTCCCGTACTTCATCGCGCTCCTCGTCATCGGTATTCCGCTGATGTGGATCGAGTGGGGAATCGGGCGCAACGGTGGACGCTACCGCAAGGGTCACTTCCCGGGCATGGTCGCCGCCATCTGGAAGCACCCGGCGGCGAAGTACGTGGGGGTCGTCGGGATGGTCATTCCGCTCGCGGTGATGATCTACTACACGTACCTGGAAAGCTGGACCGCCGCCTTCGCCCTGTTTTCCATCACCAAGGACTACTGGGGGATCACGACCCAGGAGGGGATGATCGGCTACTTGCGATCGTTCCAGGCGATCCACGCCGATGGCGCCACGGTCTATCACAGCACCTGGACCCCCTACCTGTTCTATGCGGGAACGCTCGCGCTCAACATCTGGGTCCTCTCGAAGGGGATTTCGGGAGGCATCGAGAAGTTGGCCAAGATCGGGATGCCAATCCTCTTCCTCTTCGCGCTGGTGCTGGCCGGCGTGGTCCTCTTCATGCCCGAACAGGTGGGGATCGGGACCAACCCCATCAGCGACGGCCTCGCGTTCCTGTACACTCCCGACTTCAGCAAACTAAGCCAAGCCGGCGTCTGGCTCGCCGCAGCGGGACAGATCTTCTTCACGCTGTCCGTGGGGATGGGCTCGCTGCAGGCGTATGCATCGTACCTGAGCACCAAGGACGACATCGTCCTCAACGGGATCGCGACCTCGGCCACCAACGAGACCGCGGAGGTCGTGCTCGGTGGCTCCATCGCCATTCCGGCCGCGGTGACATTCTTCGGGGTCAGCGGGGCAATGGCGATCGCGCAGGGCGGGTCGTTCGACCTCGGGTTCGCTACGATGCCGGTCGTCTTTCAGCAAATCGACAAGACGATCCCCATCGGCCCGATCCTCGGCTTCATGTGGTTCGGCCTCCTCTTCTTCGCCGGAATCACCTCGTCCGTCTCGATGCTCACGCCGATCGTCGCCTTCTTCCGCGAGGAGTTCGGCGTCAAGCGCGAGACAGTGGCCTGGGTGCTCGGAGGCGTGTGCCTCGTCTTCGGGATGATGCACGTCCACTGGCTGCGGCACGGCTTCCTGGACGAGTGGGATTACTGGGCCGGAACCTTCGGCCTCGTGCTGGTCGCCGTCGTCGAGACGATCGTCTTCATGTGGATCTTCAAGCCCGACGAGGCGTGGAAGTCGATGCACATGGGCGCGGACATCCGCATCCCCGGCATTTTCAAGTTCATCATGACGTACATCACCCCGCTCTACCTGTTCGTCCTGCTCGGGTGGTGGGGCGCGACCGAGGCCCTGCCCATCCTCTTCAACGAACGCTCGGCCGGCGGCTCGGCCCCGGTGGATGACGTGTCGTGGCCGTACGTCGCGGCGTCGCGATCGATTCTGATCCTCTTCTTCGTCGTCTTCGCCGTGCTGGTGCGCATTGCCTGGAAGCGCAACAAGTATGACGACCGGAAGGGGTTTGTCGAACTCTCCACCAACCGCGCGGAGGCATGACCATGAAGCCCTGGGTGATCTTCTGGGCGGTGAGCTGGGCCTTCGTGCTCGGACTCACCGGATGGTCGTTCTGGCGCCTTCTTTCCGACCAGGGAAAGAAGCACTTCGACCCCGATGGCGTGGGACCCGCGTCGCCGCCGGTGAAGGGGAAGGCGGAAGGAAAGAAGAAGTAGTCTCCGGCCCCAGTGCCGGCAACGACAACGCGCCGCACCCATCGAGGGTCGCGGCGCGCTGTCGTTGGCATCCAGAGCTCGGCAATCGTTGCTCTTCCACTCAGCGCCAGGTGTAGGTCGCCACTGCGCCTGCGGGGAGCACCACCAGGAATTGCCGTGTGGCGGCGCGCACCCGAAGCGTCCGCCCCTCGATCGTGGTATTCACGACCAGGAGCACCTTGGAGCTGTCGTCGACATTGCGGAACGCGACGCTCTCCACGCCATCGACGCCGGAGGTCGACGCGATCCGTCGTGCTCCAGGGCGGACGAATCGGCTGGCGTGCGCCAGCGCGTAGAACTCCTCGTTGCGTGTCACCCCTCCCGTCGCCGAGTTGATGGTGACCACTCCCCGGCAGTCTGTGCAGCCGCCGGTGTGCGGCCCGTGCTGCTCGTCGAGCGCGAGGTTCCACAGCAGGACTCCGCGCGCCCAGTGGCGAGTGGTCCCGATCACCAGCGTCCGCACGTTCCATCGCAGGTTGTCTCCCCAGTTCGGGGCCCATGCGCCACCAGAGCACTCGGTGAAGTAAGTATCCTTGTCCGGGTGCGCCTCGTGCCCGCGCGACTGCGCCGACACGTCCCCGGCATAGCAGTGCCAAGCGACCCCCGACACGTACCGCCGCGCCGCGGGATCAGCGAGGACCTCGAGCGGTGACTGCGGCTGATCCCAATTGTGGTCCCAGTCGAGGATCCGGGTGCGCACCTGCCGCCTCACGAAGAGTGGTCCGAGGTGATTGGCGACGAAATCCGCGCGCTGCGCTGCACCCAGTCGCATCCCGGGGTAGTCGTCGGGCTCGTGATCGGGCTCGTTCTGCACCGACAGGGCGAAGATGGGAACCCCTTCGGCGGCATAAGCGTCGACATAACGCCGCAGGTACTCGCCGAACGCTGCGTACGCATCTGGCCGGAGCGTCCCCTTCAGGAGTGATCCCGTGGTCTTCATCCACGCCGGCGCGCTCCATGGCGTCGCCATTACCGCCAGCTGCGGGTTGATCGCCAGCGCCTGCTTCACCACCGGGAGAACCTCGCCGCGGTTCGGGGCAATGGAGAACCGGGCGAGCGAGTCATCGCGTTCGCCAGGGGGCATGTCGTCGAAGGTGTAATGCGCGCGTGCGAAGTCTGACGCGCCGATCGTGAGG
>DAIESF010000204.1 GCA_027346425.1 Gemmatimonadota bacterium
GTCCATGGCTAGCATAGCATACGCTCGCCACGGGCGTTTGGTGCCCGCGCGTTGGGCCGTGTTACCGTCCCCGGGGGCGACGCCCGGGCGGATTGGGCCGATCCCAATCGAGCGCGTTGCACTTCATCCGGATGGCAGCGACCGAATCCACGGGAAGCCCCTCGACGGTGTGCCCACGCCGGGTGACGATGGTGGCTCGGAAGAGCGAGTTGAGGACCGCTTCCCCGGCGAACGCGTCACCGCCCAGTGGAACGCCGGCGCGATGACCACGCGCGAGGGTGCCGTCCCCGCGACCACGCCCCGTGATTGTTGATGCCGGCGTCGCCGAAGCCGGCGATACAGCGCGTTTCACGGCGTCTCGAGATTGCAGCGAGACAGGATCGGCGCATCCGAAGCGTTCGGTGCAAGCGAGTGACGCTGGAGGTGCCTTTCAGAGAGGGGCCCCCTGTCGGAGGCCCCTTCCTTTATTCGGAGTGCGGTGACGTCGTCCCGTCAGGGAACGAAGACCTGCGTCCAGCTGAACACCCCAGGCGACTTCGGATCGACCGTCAGGCGCAGCCAGTCGACATCGGCCTCGATGCTGCGGTCCACGATCAATTGCGTCACGTTGCCCAACGGCGTCAGGCCGTACAGCGAGAACCACGGGACGCCAACGTCGACGCGATAGTCGTGGCTGTCGCCGGCGATGAGCAGCACCGGGCGCTTGAACTGCGCGGCGAGCGTCGCCAGGCGCGTGAGGAAGGCGCCATGCCCCGAAAACTGCGCCCCGGCGGCGCGATCGCCTGGGTGCCACAGGTCGGCCTGGAACATCAGCACAACGCCGGCGGCGTTCTCGTCGCGCGCCTGCTCGAAGGTGCGATCGAGCCACGCGATGTTGGCCGCGTTGCGCCCGGCGTACTCCGCCTGCCGCGCCGCCGTCTCGGCCGGTGTCTCACCCGGCGTCGGCTGCCGATCGCCAAACCAGGGATCCAGACCGTTGTTCGATCCGACGACGTGGAAGGTGGCGAAGGCGACGCGCGACGCCATCCACCCCTGGTTCTCCGGGTAGCCGCGCTGCGCATCCACGTGCTTCCGCTTGCCGCCGAGCGTCTTTCCGGGCTTCGCGAAGAAGATCTCGCGGATCTTGGTCAGGCGTTCGACGGGATTGTACCCGCCGTTGTTGGCCCGATGGCAGTCGGTCCACTCGTTGTCCCCGATGGCGTAGACGAGAGGATCGGCGAAGGTCGTGAAGGCGCTGGCGATGGTTTGGAACCACTGATCCGAGCAGACGGTGCTCCCCGACTTGATGTCGCCGAGGTGGATGGCGCGCGACACCTGCGGGTCGGCGTTGATCGACTGGATCAGCGTCGGGAAGAGTGACAGCGCGGTCTCAGGCGTCCTGGGCTCGTAGGGGACGTCGCCGATGAGCGCGTACGTGACGGGGCGAGCGTCGTCGTGTTCGTCATCGCGATCATCATCATCGTCATCGTCGCCCTTGCTGGCGAGGACGGACCCGTTGGCGGCGATGACGGTGGGCGCGGTGGTCGCCGGCGTGTCGGCGGTGCAGCCGGTCGCGGCCGTGGTGAGCGCGACGGCGAGCCAGAGGCTCGGGATTGTGCGAGGCATGAGACGTGGTGTGAGGGGGATCGCGGGACGGGAACGTGTCACGTTCGGCTGGCGCTGCCACACCCGCATCACGGTCAGGTCTCACTGTGGCGACGATGACGGTACCGCGAAGCACATGCCCCGGGCGCACGTGACCGAGACGTGTCGTGCGTCGATCGGAGAGGTGACACGCGCTGAGGGTCCCCCCGCCATTCCCTCCAGTTGCGAGTTGGCAGTCGGGCCTCCGGCGGCATGGCATCTCGCGCCCGGCCTTTTGTCACTGGAAGAAGCGCTACGGCGATGTGCAGGTGAACGAAGCCAAACGCCTGAAAGCGCTCGAGGAGGAGAATCGCCGCCTCAAGCGCCTCGTCGCGGACCAAGCGTTCATTCTCCTGATCCTGTAGGACGTCCTGGGAAACGGGCGAGACCTATGGCGGCGCGGCGCGCAGCGGCGCAGCACCCTCGCGACGCCCCCCACCCCCCTTCCCCCCCACCCTCCCCCCGCACGACCTTTCCGCCCCTCATGCGCAAGCTAATCCTCGTCCTCGGCGCCCTCCTCGCCACCCATATCGCCCTCCTCTTCGTCCGCCCCTCGGGCGCCGAACAGGCCCCCACCGGCGAAGGGCTCGACGTCGGGATCGTCTTCGACCTCGGCGGACGCGGCGACAAGTCGTTCAACGACGGCGCCTACATCGGGGCGGAACGGGCGGTGAAGGAGTTGGGGGCCCGGGTGCGCTTCATTGAACCGGGCGAGGGATCGGA
The DNA here is from genome assembly GCA_027346425.1 of Gemmatimonadota bacterium. Classification (GTDB taxonomy): domain Bacteria; phylum Gemmatimonadota; class Gemmatimonadetes; order Gemmatimonadales; family Gemmatimonadaceae; genus SCN-70-22. The sequence goes on from DAIESF010000204.1 coordinate 2,347, forward strand.
CCGCGAGGCGGGGCTCCGGCTCCTCGCCGCCGAAGGGATGGACCTGGTGATCGGCGTCGGCTTCATCTTCTCCGACGACCTCACCCAGCTGGCCAAGGAATACCCGAATACGCGCTTCGCGGGGGTGGACTATGCGGTCTCCCTCGACTCCGCGGGCAACGCGATCCAGCCCCCACCCAACCTAGCGGCGCTCAAGTTTCGCGAAGAGGAAGGCTCCTTCCTGGTCGGCGCCCTCGCGGCGCTGGTGGGGAAATCGAAGAAGGTCGGCTTCGTGGGCGGGATGGACTTCCCCCTCATCCACAAGTTCGAGGTCGGCTACCGCGCGGGGGTCAAGGCGGTCTGCCCGGACTGCGAAGTCATCGCCCAGTACGCCGGCGTTACACCGGAGGCGTTCCGCAACCCGGGCAAGGGACAGGAGATCGCCCTCTCGCAGTTCCAGTCGGGCGTCAACGTGATCTTCCACGCCTCGGGCTCCACGGGGCTCGGCGTCTTCGAGGCGGCGCGCCGGCGCGGCAAGCTGGCCATCGGGGTCGACGCCGACCAGTACGGCGAGGCGCCCGGCTACATCCTCACGTCGATGGTGAAGGGGGTGGACCAGGCGGTGTTCGATGCCATCCGTCAGGTGAAAGACGGGACGTTCAAGGGCGGGATTTACCAGCTGGGGCTCAAGGAGAAGGGGGTCGATTACATCTACGACGAGCACAATCGGGGGCTTATTCCCGATTCCGTGCATGCGCGGGTCGAAGCGCTGCGCCAGGAGATCATCGACGGGAAGATCACGGTGCCGAGTACGCGGTAGGCGGTCCCCGCCGCACACGACAACCGCTGCGACAAGGTATGCCGCCGACGGGCTGGGCTGGTCGCTCTGGGTGCTCGCGCTGGCACTCGGCTCGTGGTACGTGGCCAGTCGCCGGCCATCTGCAGTGACGCGCGAACAGGTGGCGTGGCTGGCAACGGCGGTCGCGGGCGGCGCCGTGTTCAGCTGGCGCGATGCGGACGAGTTGCGCGGCACCAACGTGCTGGGGACGCGCGGTGCTCCTCACGGTGCCACTGGTCCTCGTCTTCTCGCTCCTGCTCTCGCGCGCCGACCCGGTATTCGCCTCGATCGTCCGGCTCCCGGCGCTGGACATGGAGAGGATCTGCCGGCACGTGGTGATCGCCGGAGGCGTGCAAGGCGGCGACGTCACTGCGCACACGCTGGTTGCGCCTGCGCAACACCTCGTGGAACGTGGGGGGGCGCGAAGGTCGGGCGGCGATAGGCACCGATGGCGCCGGACATGCCCTCGCGCCACTTTTCCTCCTGTCACTCTTCTCGAGACTTCCGACATGCGAGTACCATCCGTGACGACCAGCAGACGCTTTCGCCGCTTAGGCGCGCCCCTGCTTGCAGTGCTCGCCCTGGCGACAATGGCGATCCCGGCCCAGGCGCAGCTTGGCGGCCTGATGAAGAAGGCGAAGGAGAAGGTCGCCAAGGAGGTGGGGGACAAGTCGGGGGCGAACGCCGCCCTCGACGGCGAGGACGTCGCGTTCGACGCGGTGACGGTCGAACTCACCGCCGAACGCATCGACGGCGTGATCCGCGGCCTGACGGCCAGCCGGGCGAAACTGGCCGGGCGCCCGGCCCTGGTGGCCAGGCGTGACGCGGCCGCCGAGGCGCTGTCCAACTACCTCGACAAACACGGCATCGAGATCGACCGCGCCAAGGAGCAGCGACACACGATCACCAGTTGCCGCGATGACGCGTTCCGCAAGATCGTGGAAGCGAACTCGGAAGGGATGGCGGCCAGGATGATGGCCAGCCCCGCGCTGCAGCAAAAGATGCAGAACATCTCCCAGCGCATTGCGGCTGCGCAGCAGAAGGGCGATGCCGGCGAGGTACAGAAGCTGCAAGCCGAGATCGAGGCATTGACCGCCCCCGCGGCCGCCGACTCGGCGAAAGTGACCAAGTCGTGCGGCGCGGTTCCGGGTGAGTCCGAGGCCGAGAAGGAGGCCAAGTCGCTCGAGAACCAGCGCAACCAGGCGGACCAGGAGCTTCGGAGCATGGAGGAGGGGTCGAATGCCGAAGCCGCAAAGTCGAGCGGGCTGTCGCCACGCGCCTTCGCGATGGCCAGGGAGCGGATGGAGATGTACCTTTCGCGCGCCAAGTCCAACTCGCGGCAGCGCGGCCTGACGTCCGGTGAGATCACGGCGCTGAACGCTCGCCGTTCGGACATCGAAAAGGCGATGTAGCCGTGGCGGTCTGGATCCGGCGCCTCTGGGGCGCGGCCGTCGTCGGGGTCGCGCTCACCGGCGCCGGGCGAGCGGCCTACTCCGCCCACTACGCCCAGCCGTCGCTCCCCGCTTCCCGCCTCTCGGTTTGGAGCGGAGGAGCGTGGCGCGAATGGTGGCGCTCGGACCGGGCGCAGGTCCGCTGGGGCGGACCCGACTCCGTGCTGGCCGGGGCGCTCTGGTGGCGAAGGGTCACCAGCGGCCTCGATTGGGGCGAAGCACGACTCACTGGGAACGGCGAAGCGTGGCGCCTGCGGCTGATCGTCGCCCGACTCGACCCACGCAGGGTGCGCCTTTCCCTCGACACCGCATTCACGCGAGGACGCGAGCGCCCGGACTGGTCAATCGACCGGGCCGACTCCACGGTGCTCCTCGCCGTAAACGCCGGCCAGTTCCCACTCGCGCTCCCCTGGGGGTGGGTCGTGATCGGCGCGGAGGAGTTCCTCCCACCGGGGCGCGGCCCGCTCTCGACCGCGCTCGTCGTGAACGAGTCTGGTGGCGTGAGTTGGATCTCCGGTGACAGCCTGGCCCGCGGTCGGCCGACGTCAGGCGTTGCCAGCGCGTTTCAGTCCTACCCGACACTGCTCGCCACCGATGGCATCATCCCGCGCCAGCTGCGAGGCGCCGGAGGCGGGCTCGACGTGGCACACCGCGACGCGAGACTCGCGATCGGCCAATCGCGTGAAGGGCTGGTGCTGGTGGCACTCACTCGCTTCGACGGCGCCGGCGGGGCGCTGGACTTCGTCCCCTTCGGACTCACGACTCCCGAGATGGCCGCGGTGATGGGGGCACTCGGCGCGCGCGACGCGATCCTCCTGGATGGCGGGATCTCCGGGCAGATGCTGATTCGCGATCCCGCGGGGACGCGCCGGTGGGAAGGGCTGCGGCGGGTGCCGCTTGGGCTACTGGTGCGCGGGAGATAGCGATTTCACGTCGCTGGCGCATCGCTGCCACACCGTGAGCACGACCGGCGCGACGGGATCGATGAAGGAACTCGGCCCGGGACGCATTCCGCTCCGAGCCAGAACCGACTCGACCGTCATGCCGCGCGCGATCGCGGAGAAGATGGGATGGCCATTCGTCATCCGCACGCCGACGGCGCGGGCCATGTGGAAGTACGAGAAGGCGCATGCATCACTCAGCAGGTCGAATACCCCTTGTCCTCCGGGCACGGCGACGCGTCCGCCTCCGGGAAGGATGGTCTCGAGAACGCGGTCGAGCGGCATAGCCGATGGGTTCCACCACCATGCATCCGACCGCTTGTCGAGGGACTCGACCGATGTCGACGCCACGAGGCGCGGCCGGCGGGGATCGGGGTGGCTCTCGTGACTCTTGCGTCCCAGCAGGACCAGGTCTGCGAGATCGAGGCCCGCCTGAAAGTACCGCCAGTCGGCTTCGTTCTTGAGCGCAGCGGGCATGGCTCCGTCGCGAGTGGCGATCATGCCGTCGTCCGAGACGATGGCGTAGCCGTGAATCGCGTAGCAGTCGAGCAATCCGCGTCGGGCGTCTTGGGCGGGCATCGGTCGGGCAGCAAGTGAGGACATCGGAGAACGTAGTCGAAGGACGGGTCGAGCGCCCTGTACCCCCTTCCCCCTCCCCCCTTCGCGCCGCGACCTTTCCCGCCCGCATGCCCCCGCTCACTCCCCCTCCGTCGCCACGGCGCCCCGCATGACCAGCGCCTCGTCCACAGACGTCGCCCCCGTCGCCCTGCGAGCCGCCGGCATCGCCAAGGCCTTCGGCGCGGTGCAGGCCAACCGGGACGCATCGCTCGAGGTGCGCCTGGGCGACATCCACGCGCTCGTCGGCGAGAACGGCGCCGGAAAGTCGACGTTGATGCGCATCCTGGCCGGGATGTTCACCCCCGACGCGGGAACGGTCGAGGTCAACGGGAGGGACGTCACCGGCTGGTCGACGCGCGAGGCGATCGCCGCTGGTGTGGCGATGGTGCACCAACACTTCATGCTCGTCCCGACGCTCACGGTGGCCGAGAACCTGGTGCTGGGGCAGGAACTCACGCGCGGCGTGCAGCTGGACGTTGCAGCTGCGGAGCGCGCGGTGCAGGAGCTGTGCGATCGCACGGGGCTCAGGGTCGATCCCCGGCGACTGGTCGCCGACCTCACGGTAGGCGAGGCGCAGCGGGTGGAGATCCTCAAGGTGCTCTACCGCGGGGCGAAGATCCTCATCCTCGACGAGCCGACGGCGGTGCTGTCGCCGCCGGAAGTCACGGAGCTGTGGCGGGTGCTGCGGCGCCTGACCAGCGAGGGGGGGACGGTCATCCTCATCACGCACAAGCTGGATGAAGTGATTGAAGTCTCGTCGTCCATTACGGTCATGCGCGCTGGGACTACTGTCGGACAGATGGCGACGCGGGATGCGACGCCGGCGGGGATAGCACGGATGATGGTGGGACGCGACGTCCGACTGGCGTCGGACGTCGCAGAAGACGAGAAGACGAGCGCACCAGAGGACGAGAAGACGAGAAGACGAGAAGACGAGAGGACGACCCTTGGGGTGCCGGTACTTGCTTCGCTTTCCGTCTCCAACCTCGTGGTCGCCTCTTCCCGCAAGCCTAACGAGGTCGACGATGTCTCCTTCGAGGTGCGACGCGGGGAGATCTTCGGGATCGCGGGCGTCGAAGGGAACGGGCAGACGGAGCTGATCGAGGCGATCGCGGGGCTCCGGAAGCCCGCCGCCGGTCGCATTGCGCTCGGCGGCACGGACATCACTGCCCTCGGTGTGCGCGAACGGAGCGAAGCCGGGCTCTCGCACATCCCCGAAGACCGGCACCGGCGCGGGCTGGTCCTCGATTACTCGATCGCCGACAACCTGATACTCGGCCTGCAACATCGCTTTAGCGCCAATGGGGAAATGCAGCATGAGCAGGTGCAATCGAACGCCGCCGGACGCATCCGCGAGTTCGACATCCGCCCGGCCAGCGCCGCCCTCCCGGCACGCGCCCTCTCGGGCGGCAACCAGCAGAAGATCGTCGTCGCCCGCGAGATGCGCGGGCGCGACTACTCGCTCCTCCTCGCCTCGCAGCCCACACGCGGCGTCGACGTGGGGGCGATCGAGTTCATCCATGAACAGCTCCGCGCGGCGCGCGATGCGGGAAA
>DAIESF010000212.1 GCA_027346425.1 Gemmatimonadota bacterium
TACCTGCGCAGCGTGGACCTGTTGTCCCTGATTGACGTGGCGACGCGGCACGAGGATGTGGGGGAGATGTACGCCCAGTACGCGCGGATGATGGGTGGCGTCTCCCTCCCCGACTTCCTCGGGGCGCTCAGCGTGCTGGCGGGGAAGGGCGGGGTGCGCTTCGCTTGACATCGCCCGTTCTGGCCCGTAGAACAGGCGGAACGCGTCGACAGGGGAATCATGGCCTGGGGCAGGATCCTAACGAGAGTGGCCGGGGCGGGCGTGCTGGCAGCGGGAGCGCTGTCGGCGCAGGCGCCGCGACCGCAGCCCGATACCGGTGGCTTCGTCATCACCGACCCGCTGGTGCTGGGGAAGTGCGTGCGATGCCACGCCAAGGATTCGACCGGGCACCTGGGGCGCCTGTCATACCTGCGCAAGACGCCGGAAGGGTGGGAGGCGTCGGTGCGGCGCATGGCGAGCCTGTCGGGGGTCAAGCTGGAGCCGGCCGAGGCGCGGGCGATCGTGAAGTACTTCGCCAACAGGCAGGGGCTGGCGCCGGCCGAGGTGAAGCTCGGGCGCTTCGAGATGGAGCGGCGCGCCGACGACTTCCGTTACACCGCCGATGCCGTGACCGAGCGCACCTGCCGCGCCTGCCACTCGATCGGGCGTGTCCTCCTGCAGCGCCGCACGAGGAACGAGTGGGAACTGCTGGTGGCGACGCATCGCGGCTACTACCCCAACTCCGACTTTCAGGCGTTCCGTCGCGCGGGGCCGTCGTCGCCCGACAGCGCGCCGGCGCCGCACCCGATGGACCAGGCGATCAATCACCTGGCGCGCGCCTTCCCGTTGCAGACGCCGGAGTGGACGGCCTGGTCGGCGACGATGCGCCCCGCCCCTCTCGAGGGGAGCTGGCTCCTCTCCGGCTACGAGGTGGGGCGTGGGGCGCTGGTCGGGCGACTGACGGTGAGCAAGGTTGCCGGGACGGACGACGAGTTCACCACCCGCGCGGTGTATCGCTTTGCATCTGGCGGCGCGCCGGTGATGCGCGAGGGCAAGGCGGTTGTCTATACGGGACACCAGTGGCGCGGGCGTTCGTCGTCGACGCCGTCGGTGGCCGACAGCGCCTGGCGCGAGGTCCTCTCGGTCGAGCCGGGGTGGCAGGAGATGTCGGGGCGCTGGTACCGCGGCGGGTATGACGAGTTCGGCATCGATATCACGGCGCGCCGCATCGGCGGCGGGGCGGCGGTGGCGCAGGTGGTCCCTTCGGCGCTCAAGCGAGGGGGGCGCGATGTGGAGGTGACGGTCTTCGGGGCCAACCTTCCGCGCAGCACATCCACCTCGGCGATCGACTTCGGCCCGGGGATCACCGTGTCGCGCGTGGTGCGGACGACGGGGGATGAGATCGCCGTCCGGGTGAACGTTGACAGCGCCGCCCCCATCGGGCGCCGCGACCTGTTCGTGGGCGGGGCATCGCTCAAGGATGCGGTGGTCACCTACGACAAGGCGGATCGCATTCGCGTGGCGCCCCAGTCGAACATGGCCCGCGTGGGCGGGGTGCGCTTTCCCAAACAGTTCGCCCGCTTCGAGGCGTTAGGCTTCGCCGACGGTCCCGACGGGAAGCCGGAGACCGCCGACGACCTTCCCCTTGGCGTCGTCCCCGTGTCGTGGAGCCTGGAGGAGTATGGCGTCACGTACAAGGATGACGACGTTCGCTACGTGGGGCAGATCGACCAGAAGGGATTCTTCACCCCGGCGCTCGACGGCCCCAACGACGCGCGCGCCGGACATCGCAACAACATCGGCGACGTCTATGCCGTGGCGTCGTACCAGCCGCCCGGGAGTGGCGCGCGTCCGCTCAAGGGGCGCGCCCTCCTGGTCGTCACCGTCCCCCTGTACATGCGCTGGGAACCGGCGCGGACCGCCCCCTGATGCTCCTGCGCCGCGGAGAGTTTCACTCGTTCAGCGCCGACGGGGCGCCGCATGTCTATCTCGTCCCCTCGGCGGCCGTCTTCCGCCTCGACGGCCCGTCGGCGGCGGTGCTCGACATGCTCGAGGGCGAGGACCTGGCCCCGCAGGCGGTGGCCGATCGCCTCGCCGACCAGTTCCCGCGCCCCCTGGTGCAGGAGACGGTCGAGGAGCTGCTGGCGGCGCAGGCCATCCGCTCGGTGAGCGAGCCGCGGCCAGCGCCCCGTCCCGAGGGGCCGCGCAAGCGCATCCCGCTCACCACGCTCGTCATGAACGTGACGAGCAAGTGCAATCTCAGCTGCAAGTACTGCTACGAGTACGGCGAGGATCGCATTGTCGAGCCGGCAACCAAGCCGCGCTTCATTAGCGAGGAGACGGCACGGCAGAGCGTGGACTTCATGTTCGCCGAGGCGGGGGATTCCCCCAGCGTGCACCTCACGTTCTTCGGCGGCGAGACGCTCCTCAACTTCAAGGTGCTGAAACAGGCGCTCGCCTATGCGAGGGCCAAGGGGGCGCAGCTGGGGAAGTCGGTCGACGCGAGCCTGACGACCAACGCCACCTTGCTGCGCGACGAGATCATCGACTGGATGGTGGAGGAGAACGTCGGTGTCACCGTGTCGATGGACGGCGGCCCCGAGCAGCAGGACAAGCTGCGCGTCTTCTCGAACGGGATGGGGAGCTACGACGTGGTCGTCCCCCGGGTCAAGGAGCTGCTGCGCCGACATACGCGACGCCCGATCGGGGCGCGGGTGACGTTGACGCGCGAGAACCTGGAGGTGCGCGAGATCTACCGTCACCTCAAGGAGGAACTCGGCTTCTGGGAAGTGGGGTTCGCTCCGGTGACCACCACGTGGCAGCGCGACTACGCGATCGCCGACGAGGGGTTCGAGTACATGCTGACGCAGTTCCAGGCGCTGGCCGACGACTACCTGCAGACGTCGCTGGCCGGGCGGCATCACGGCTTCTCGAACGTGCGCGACACGCTGGAGGAGATCCACAAGGGGGTGGCGAAGGCCTATCCCTGCGGGGCGGGGCTCGGCCTGCTGGGCGTTGCAACCGACGGTGACGTCTCGCTCTGCCACCGCTTTGCCGGC
>DAIESF010000218.1 GCA_027346425.1 Gemmatimonadota bacterium
GCCGGAGGGGTGGCAGCAGTCTGGGAAATATCTGTGCTTGGTGATGCCACTGCGGCTGGTTGATTGATCTTGCTCTATTGTCTTGCGAGAAGCAGCCTGACTCGTTGCTGAAACTGCTGTTGCCGAATTGTGCTGGTGGCAGTTAGGGTGATGTTGAGCGAGATATCGAGTAACCGTGGGAGAATGGTCGCGCCAGATTCAGGCGCGACCGTTGCTGTTCCAGTGGTAATGCCGCTGATGCGCATGGGTAGTGCGCGCGATGAGTCCGACAGGAGTCGGCCTTCGAGTGCGATGGCTAGGTGGTCTTGACCGACGTAATTGAGGCCGATGTCGTTGGTAATCTGGACTTCGGCGGTGCAGGTCACGTAGTGAATGGAATCGGGTGCGGCTGGTGCAGCATAGCGTGCAAGGAGAAAGTGGGCGAGGAGGGTGGTGAGAAGTGGAGATGCAAGCGTTGGCGTGATGGGGCAGGGAGGAGTAACCGCAGACGTGATTGTGGCTGTCTCACCACCTGAGGTGACTGCGGTGGTGATGGCAATGTTTCGGTGCTCGAGTGCGGTAACCGTCTCCGGAGGCAAGACACGCCCTGTTCCGAGCACGTATCCGGAGTCTGACTCGAGCCGAATCGTGAAGCTGGTTGCCCCCTGAGGGACAACGTGAATTCGCATGTTCTCCTGATAGGAGACGGAGTCGTCGGGTTGAGATGGAGTCGACTGCTGGGCAGTGATTACTGTCGAGGTTACTCGGTAGTAAGCACTGTCAGGGTGGAGGATTCTGGGTGCTGCTATTGGTGGGGTCGGTGGGGGAGCTTGGGGCGCAGGAACCGCTGGCGCAGAGGGAGCTGGCGCGGGGGTGCGAGCGCAAGCTGCCAAGAGAAGGACAGCAGATACGGCAAGTACACCGATGCGCAGTACTGTCCGGAAGATGGGGGACAGTCGGGGCTGCTCCTTCTTCGGTTTGGTCGCGAGGGGAGCATGAGTCAGATACATGCTGGCCTGTAAGCCGGGTTCTGTCGGATCTTGCGATCCGGATGATCATTCCTCTCGGCGCAATGTCGCCATTACGCTCTAGCAGCCAACCCGCGGCGTCTTGATCGAGAAGGACTGTCTCTCGCCGCCTATTTGGCCTTGCTCCAACCGGGGTTTACCGAGCCATCAGCGTTGCCGTTGATGCGGTGGGCTCTTACCCCACCTTTTCACCCTTACCAGCGGTAGTCTGCTGGCGGTCTGTTCTCTGTGGCACTGTCCGTCACGGGGAGTGCCCGTGCCCAGGGGTTACCTGGCGGTTTGTCCAAGGAGCCCGGACTTTCCTCGGCGGAATGCTCACAAGGAGCCCCGACGCGATCATCCGGCCAGCATGTACCTGACGTACGAAATATAGCGGTACGGCACCGCGTGACGAACAGGTTGCGGTAGGACGGAGTGGGCAGGGCACGGAACTGGGGAGGTGACAATCGAGTGACGGGGTGGATTAGAGTGTGATCCAACCTCAGCCGATGTGTGGTGCCATGTCTGCTCAGTGGTCACGCAATTCGTTCGAAGCGGGGGCGGCTGCCAGCACTCCTGATGTTGGTATCGCGCGCGTGACGACAATGCTCACGCCTGATGAGCGACTTCGGGTTGATGCGGTAGGGATGGGGGTCATCCGGGCCTATCACCGCGAGTCCGTGGATGACCTGTGGCGTGACCTGCGGCACCAGCGCGTGAGTGCGCTCATCGTCTCGACGGCAATGTGTCGCGGCGCGAGCATCTCGAATATGGCGCGGATGGTGCGGGAGTTTCCGCGAGTCCCTGCTGTGGCTCTGCTATCGGAGCTCGACCGCTCGACAGTCCGCACCGTACTTTCGCTCGGTCATTGCGGCGTGAGGACGTTGATCGACGTGAGGGAGCCGACCGGTTGGCGAGAGCTGCGTGCGGTGCTTCTCAGTGAGCGTAGTTCGAGTGTGCAGCGCACGGCGCAGTCGCGTCTGGCACTCGACCTCATGGAAGCGCCGGCAGGAGCTCGTCGCTTCTTCGACATGCTATTTGGCGTGGCTTCCAAGACAGCGACAATCCGCGAGCTCGCACGGATGATGGGCATTGTTCCTGGGACGCTGATGAGTCGCTTCTTCCGTGCCCAGGTGCCACCGCCGAAGCGCTATCTCGCATACGCGCGGCTTACGTGTGCAGCGTGTCTGTTCGAGAATCCCGGAGTGACGGTAACCAGCGTTGCGAACCAGCTGGATTACTCGTCGCCGCAGAGCTTCAGCCGGCATGTGCGGGCGGTGTTGCAGCTCAGCGCCCTGGAGTTCCGGCTACGGTACGATGGAGATGGGATGCTCGACTGCTTTCGGGAGCACCTGATACTTCGGTACCGCGAGCAGTGGCGTACCTTCGATCCGTTTGGTGAATCAAGACGTCACTGGCGTCGGCGACGAATGGACGTGCGACGGGATGATGATCCTGAAGGTGAAGATACGAGGGTCACGGGAGGGGAAGGAGAGGTAGTATCTCCCCGGCCGTGACGAGCGAGACGACGGACAGCCCCTGCGTTTCGATAGCCTGTCGCCCGCCTTCTTCGCGATCCACGAGAGCCAGAACCCCCAGAATCTGGGCGCCGTGGGCGCGAAGTACTTCGATGGCCCGGAGTGCCGAACCGCCAGTTGTTATGACGTCCTCGATGACGACGACCCGGTCACCTGGGTTGTAGGGGCCCTCAACCTGACGGCCGGCGCCATGTGCTTTGGCTTCCTTCCGGACGGTGAATGCGCGAACGGGTTCGTCTGTCTGTGCGCTGGCGTAGGCAATCGCATAGGAGATCGGGTCGGCGCCCAGGGTCAGGCCTCCAACCGCATCTACGACGCCGAATGCATCCCGGACGGCCGTTAGCGCCAGGGGACCGATGAGTGCGAGGCCCTCCGGGCTCATGGTCGTTAGGCGCGCGTCGATGTAGAGGTTCGACGTTCGTCCGGATGAGAGGACGAAATGGCCTCGCCGAGCGCTTCGCTCGGCGAGTAGGGTGACGAGGTGGTGTCGGGTGTCCATGGGGAGGGAACTAGCGGCGAAACAGGCCCCGGACCTTGGAGAACAGCCCTGCGTCTTCAGGGGGAACTGCAACGAGGAGGGCGTTGTGCAACTCCGTGGCGAAGCTGAGGATATCGGGGTAGCGATCGCCCGGTTGCCGGGATAACCCCTTCATCACGACGCTCTCGACATGGGAGCCGAAATCGAGGTTCGGCCGGGCCTTGTTGAGTGCAATCGGGGGCTGGGACAGGAGTTGGGTAAACATCTCCCGGGGGCTCTTGGCGAGGTATGGGAGCGCGCCGGTGAGGAGGAAGTACGCAATGGTGGCGAGCGAGTACTGGTCGGCGGCGGGGGTAACGAGCTCGCCTGAGAGGGCCTCAGGGGCGACGTACATAAGGGTGCCGACGAAGTACCCAGCACGTGTCAGCCGCTCGTCCTGGCGGGTGTCGGTCGCTGCGGCAATTCCGAAGTCGAGAAGTTTCGTCGCCCCCGAGACGGGATCGTACATCGCGTTGTCGGGTTTTAGATCGCGATGAATGATCCCGGAATCGTGAGCCGCCTTGACGGCTTCGCCGATGCTGAGGATGATGCGGGCGACCTCCTCACGCGGGAGGGGGGCGTGCTCCTTGGCGTATCGTTCGAGCAGCTCGCCGGGGGCCCATTCGATCACGAGGTAGTGCAGCCCGTCGGCCACCCCGGTTTCGATGGTCCGGATTACGTTGGGATGGATGACGCGCTTGCCGAACTCGGCTTCGCGGTTGAATCGGGCGACGGCAGTCTTCTCCAGCCGCAACTTGTCGCGCAGCACCTTGAAGGCCACTTGGCCGTTGGCAGGGTGCTCCGCGCGGTAGACGACCGAGGTGCCGCCCTCTCCGACGAGGGTCTTGAGCGTATAGCCGGCGATGGTTCGCCCGACAAGATTTTCCTTGGACACGGCGCCGAACCTAATGGTCGCCGGGAAGGGCAGCAAGCAATGTATGAGAATTCGCCCACGACCTATCTTGCAGTAGCATCCCGCGCTCATGTGAGCCGGGTGGCGTCGGTTCGGAACCTGCCCCCCTATATGCGATTCCCACTATTTGCGGTTGCGGCTTCCATTGCTCTCTCGGCGTGCGCTTCCGGGGGGGGATCCAAACCAGGGACGCAAACACCAGGACCGGCTGCCGCTACGGGCCCGGTGAGCAACCGGCGGATCCCTGCTCAGCCTGATGTGGTGAGCCTGTATCGTCGGCTCGGGCTCCTGGCGGAGGGCGGGGAGACGCCGTTTGTCGGCTCGTTGAGTTTTCTTGCCGGGAGCTCTCCGGACTCTAGCATCGTGGTTCTGACCGTGTCGCTGGCGAACCGTGCGCTCCGGTTCGGGCGGGAAGGTGACCAGTATCGCGCTTCGTACAACGTTGGTCTCCAGCTCAAGCGGGGAACGGCGCTCGTTCACGAGGTGAATACGAAAGAGTCGGTCCGGGTCCTCGCGTTTCGTGAGACACAGCGGACCGATGAGAGCGTGCTGTTCCGCCAGATCGTCAAGCTGGCGCCTGGGATGTATGACCTGCGCCTCACCGTACGCGATGACTCGGTGAGTCGGGGGAGTGCGATAGAAGCGACGATTGGTGTTCCGAGATTCGTCGACGGGTCGGTGTCATCCCCAGTCGCGTTCTACGAGGCGACTCCTCGGGAGTCACTCGATTCGCTGCCGCGCTTCGTGGCAACGCCACGCGCCACGGCAGTGTTTGGGCGGGATACGATCCTACCGGTGTACGTGGAGGGATATGGGAGTGCGCCGTCATTTCCGCTTCGCGTATCGGTGCGAGCCGATGGGGCGAGTGGAACACTGTGGAGCGATTCGATCTCGCTGCCTCGTCGGGGGAACCTCTTCGCGGGATCGTTCAACGTTCCGCTGTCACGACTCGGAGTTGGCGTGATGTCGATTGGAGTCGCGCGTGCCGGGAGTGCAGATACGCTGCGGGCTCCGCTCTTTGTGGCATTCGGTGAGGATCTGCCGGTCGCCACGTTCAACGAGATGCTCGACTACCTACGGTATTTCGTCTCGTCTTCACGGCTCAGCGCGATGCGCGATGCGGCACCAGATGCACGCGCGGCGCTGTGGGCGGCGTTCCTTCGGGAGACAGACCCCATACCGCAGACGCCGCAGCATGAGGGGCTGAGGGACTACTTCGCCAGGATTGCACAGGCGAATGCGCGGTTCCGCGAAGAGGGGGCGGCCGGTTGGCTCACCGATCGGGGGCGGGCGTTCGTGGCGCTGGGGCCGCCAGACCAGATCATCGAGCCGAACTTGAGCGACCTCAATCAGCGCGGGCGATCGCAGATCTGGGAGTATCGTCAGCATCGTCTTCAGATCGTCTTCATCGATCAGACGGGATTCGGGAGATGGCGGATGACGCTGAGCTCAGAGACGGAGTTCGAGGCCGCCGTGCGTCGTGTGCTTCCCCAGTGAGACGGCGTCCGGCCGAAGGCGCGAAAGCATAGATTGGACTGTCTCGCACGGCGCCGGATGGTGGAAGCGGAGAGGGGAAGGGCGAGGTTGCCGAGCATTGAGAGAGTTGGATGACTGATGGAGACCGCCTGCCCGGTAAGGCAGGCGGTTTCTTGCTGTGCGCTTCTCGTGTCGATGGAATTGGCGCTAGAGTTGTGACTGGATTTCCGTCAACTGCAGACGTCGCGCTGGTCGACCTTCAGCCCTGAGCTTCCGTGCCCCCCGTCACTCCCCCGCCGTCCCCAACGCTGTTTCTCGTCGACGGCTATGCGTTGATCTACCGGGCATTCTTTGCACTCCTGTCGCGCCCACTTACCACGGCACGGGGTGAGAACACGTCGGCTGCGTGGGGGGTCGTCAATTTTCTGCAGCGTCTTGTTGCGAAACATCGCCCAGACTACTTGGGGTGGGTGCACGATTCCGGCTTGTCGTTCCGGCATGAGGTGTATCCGGCCTACAAGGCCACGCGGGAAAAGCTCACCGAGGAGCTGCAAGCAGACTTCGACACGGGCGTTGAGCGCATCGGTCAGCTCCTGGAAGCCTTCAGGATCCCGATCCTGGCGGTCAACGGCTACGAGGCTGACGACGTGATCGGGACCTTGGCTGCGCAGGGAGTGGGGCGCGGGTTGAATGTCGTTATCGTCTCAGGAGACAAGGACTTTCAACAACTGGTACGTCCTGGCGTGTGGTTGCTGAATCCTGGTCGCGGAGGGCCGGCGTCGGTCGATGAGCAGTGGGTGGGGACGGAAAATGCGAGTGAACGGCTCGGCGTCACTCCAGATCGAGTGACGGATTATCTGGCTCTGGTCGGCGATACGTCGGACAACGTTCCCGGGGTACCAGGGATCGGGGAGAAGACGGCGAAGGAACTGGTCGACTCCTACGGTGACCTGGAGTCGATTCTGGCGCACGCGCCGGAGGTAACCAAGAAGCGACCGCGCGAAGCGTTGCTGGCGAATGAGGCGCAGGCGCGGTTATCGAAGGACTTAGTAACGATTCGCGACAATGTGCCAATAGCGCTGGAGCTCGAGCCGCTGGCACGCGGCGTTCCGGATGTCGGGCGACTGCGGCAGCTCTACAATGAGCTGGAGTTCACGTCTTTACTGAAGGATCTCGGGAATGAGAAATCGGCCGAGCATGCCGCGCCGAGCGATGCGCAGTACACCGTCGTGGATAGCGAGGAGGGTGTGCATGCGCTGGTGACGCGTTTGCGCGAGGTTGGGCGGTTTGCATTCGACACCGAGACCGTTGCGGACCCCGGGAGTCCGACCAAGGTGGATCCGCTGCGGTCGCGCCTTGTGTCTATCTCGATCGCGGTGGGGGCGGGGGAGGCCTACTACCTACCGTTTGTGCATCGGGCCTGGGAGCCGGCGCAAGGAAACCTCTTGTTAGGGGCCGAAGGGGACGCGGGGAGTGCCCTGCAGAGAAGCGGTCACGGGCCGGAGGGGGACAGCATTGCTGCGCGGGCGCTGTCACGCGAGGTGGTCGAGGTGCGCAACCTCCCGCCGTTGTTGGGTGACGCGATGGCGGAACTTCGCCGGGTGCTCGAGGATCCGGCGATCGGGAAGACCGGCCAGAACACGAAATTCGACGTGTTGGTCCTGCGCAACGCCGGTGTGATGGTGCGTGGCCTGGAGTTCGACACGATGCTGGCCAGCTACGTGCTCGATCCCGGGCGTCGCTCCCACTCTCTCGACGTCCTGGCCTTCGAGTTCCTCGAGCACACGATGACCTCGTACGAGGCACTGTGCGGGCGGGGAAAGCAGGAGTTGCCGTTCGATGTCGTGCCGATCGACGCCGCGCGCGACTACTCGTGCGAGGATGCCGACATGACGTGGCGGCTGCGCGAGCTGTTCGAGCCGCAGCTCGCAGCGTCGGGGATGACGACGCTCTTCCGCGAGATCGAGATGCCACTCGTGGAGGTGTTGTCCGAGATGGAGTGGCACGGTGTATCGATCGACGTGGAGTGGTTCCGGTCACTCAAGGCGCGGTTCCAGCGGGAGCGGGAGCGCGTGGAGGAGGAGATCTACGCGGCGGCCGGGGAGCGGTTCAACATCAACTCGAATCCCCAGCTGCGGGTCATCCTCTTCGACAAGCTGCAGCTGCCGGTGAAGAAGCGGACCGCGACGGGAGCATCGACCGATGCCAGCGTGCTTCAGGAGCTGGCAGACGAGGGGCATGCCTTGCCGGCGCTGCTCATGGAGTACCGCGAGCTGGCGAAGCTGGAGTCGACCTACCTCGACACGCTCCCGGCGCTTGTCCATCCACGCGATGGACGGCTTCACACGTCGTACAACCAGACCGTGGCGGCTACGGGTCGTTTGTCATCAAGTGACCCGAACCTGCAGAACATCCCGATCCGGCGCGAACTCGGACGTGACATCCGCCGTGGCTTCGTGCCCCAGCGCGGGTGGAAGTTCGTGGGGGCCGACTACTCGCAGATCGAGCTACGCCTTCTGGCACACCTGTCGCACGACGAGGCCTTTGTGCGCGCCTTCCAGACGGGCGGCGACATCCATCGTGAAACTGCTGCCATCATCTTCGGCGTCCCGGTGGAGACGGTGACGTCGGAGATGCGGGCGCGCGCCAAGACGATCAACTTCGCGACAATCTACGGTCAGGGGGCGCACGCGCTCTCCCGCCAGCTCAAGATCTCGAACGCGGAGGCGCGGGACTTCATCGCCACGTATTTCGAGCGGTTCCGGGGGGTGCGTGCTTATCTGGACGGGATGGTCGAGACCGCGAAGACCCGCGGCTACGTGGAGACCATCTTCCATCGGCGGCGGTACATCCCCGAGCTGAAGGACCGGAACTTCAACATTCGTGCATTCGGCGAGCGGGTCGCGACCAACGCGCCGATTCAGGGATCGGCCGCAGACCTGATCAAGATCGCGATGATCCGCATTCACCATGCGCTGGAATCGGCAGGGATGTCGAGCCGGATGCTTCTCCAGGTCCACGACGAACTCGTCTTCGAAGCGCCCGCCGAGGAGGTGGAATCGCTCTCGCAACTCGTGCGCTCCCAGATGGAATCCGCGGCGATGCTGGATGTCCCCCTATTGGTGGAGCTGGGGGTTGGAGACAACTGGTTGGACACCAAGTAGATGGGGGGATTAGGGTTGCGGCGCCTTGCATCCTGCCCGACCTGAGGCGATTCGAGGGGGGCATTTGGCGGTGCGTGACGTCACAGGGGGATGCTAAGTCTATGTGCAACAACCCCTTGACGATTGCGCGGAGCCACGGGCCCCGGCATTGCCTTGTTGCGAGATAGACCGGCCCCGGCAATCAGGGGGCTCCCTCCGACCGAATGCACGCCAGCCAAGGTGCGCAGATGCGCAAGCAACGAAGCGGATTCACTCTGATTGAACTCCTGATTGTGGTCGTGATCATTGGGGTGCTGGCGGCAATCGCCATCCCCAAGTTCCAGAACACGAGGGGAAAGGCGAACCTGGCCGCGTTGAAGTCGGACCTTCGAAACATGGCGACGGCTCAAGAGGCGTATTTCTACCAGAACGCCGTCTACAGCTCGAGCCTGGCCGCGCTGAACCTGAACCCGTCTCCCGGCGTGACCTTTACCTTCGGGAGCGTGACCGCAGGCGGATGGTCGGCGAAGGTGACGCATCCGCAGGCATACCCGATCCAATGCGCCCTCTTCATGGGAGGGGTGCCCGCGTTGGCGCCGGCGGTAGTGGAAGGGGTGATTAACTGCCAGTAGGGGAGAGGTTATCGTTCGGGCGGCATGAGTGAGCCAACCGTCGAATACCTGGTATACATCGAGTTCGAGCGCCGCCGTGAGGGGATGATCCATGCCATGGATGGCGGCCTCTGGCTGCACCGGCACGTCTGGAAAGGACGTGCCATGGCCCACCTTGTCTCGACTGATCGGGAGCGGCTGCTGGCCTACGGACGCGCCGCTGGGCTTCCCGAAGATCGCCTCCAGTACAAGCCGCTGAAGGATCCACGTACGACCGAGCGTCGTGAGGCGTGGCACTGGGATTTGGTGGGACGCTTTCTTCCGGCAAAGGATCGGGACGCGGACGCCGACCGCCGCTTGCGCCGCGTCACGGAATGATGGCGTCGAGCCGTCGCGCCTCCGCACGAAGCGCCCGCACGTCAGCCGGCGACGTCCAGCCGGATGAGGTCGCGCTCTGCATCGCGCGCCATCTGTCGCCCTTCCTGGACGTTGACGCGCGAAAGGATTGCCGCCCCTATCACGAAGAAGATGATGACACCGAGAACGGCGAGCTGACTCCGTCCGGTCGTGGCGATGGTAATGGAGAAGAGAAGCGGGCCGAAGACCGACGAGAACTTCTCGAAGACTGAGAAGAAGCCGAAGTACTCCCCTGACTTATGGGCCGGTATCAGCGTCGCGAAGAGCGAGCGTGACAGGGCTTGGGTTCCACCCTGCACCATCCCGACCAGGAAGGCGAGGATGTAGAAGTCCCGCGCCGACTGCATGAAGTAGCCGACGATGCTGATGCCGGTGTAGGCAGCCAGCCCGATGAAGATCGACGTCTTGGTGCCGATGCGGTCACCGAGATGCCCGAAGAGGAAGGCGAACGGAATGCCGACGAACTGCACGATGAGGATGGCGATGGTCATCGCGCTCGTCGGGATCCCGAGCTCGGCGCCGTAACCGGTGGCCATGCGGATGATGGTCTGGATTCCGTCGTTGTAGATGAGGAAGGCCAGGAGCATCAGGAAGGCGTGCTTGAAGATGCGCAGTTCACGCACCGTTTCGGCCATGCGACGGAACGGTGTGATGAAGAGGCTGCGTCCCATGGATTCGTCGGGTTCCAGCGTGCGGGCGGGCTCGCGGACCCTGCGGAAGAGGGGGATCGAGAAGACCAGCCACCAGACGGCGACGGAGACGAAGGCGAGTCGTACCGGGAGTGTCGCTTGCGCCTCCGTGAGTCCCTGGCCATGTGGTAACCCGAAGAACTGGGGTGCCAGGATCCAGGCCAGGTTGAGCGCGAGGAGGACACCCCCCCCGACATAGCCTAACGCGTATCCGGCACTCGAGACCCGGTCCATCTCGTCGGTGCGGCAGAGGTGCGGGAGGAGGGCCTCGTAAAACACGACACTGGCGGTCGCCCCGATGGTGGCGAGGATGTAGAGCCACGAGGCGAGGACCCAGTCGCCGCGCCCGATGAAGAACATCCCACCGCAGGACGCGGCGCCGAGGAACATGAAGATGGCGAGCATGCGCTTCTTGGCAGCCGCCACGTCGGAGATGGCGCCGAGGACGGGCGAGATGACGGCGACGATGAGCGAGGCGATGACGTTGGCATTCGCCCATGCCTGCAGTCGCTGGTTCACCGGGAGGGTGGCCGCGGCGACGCTGACGAAGAAGATCTGGAAAACCGCCACCTGAACGGTCGTCTGGAACGACGAAATGGCCCAGTCGTACATGGCCCAGGCGCGCAGGTCGGGGCGATTGAGCCCGAGCCGTCCGAGGACCGTCGGCCTTGCGTCTGGGAGGGTGGCGGAGGGGGGAGACGTCATCGAGGGGAGGTGGGACAATTGGTTGACGCAACTGGCAGCGCGCCCAGATTACGCAATATGAACGGTCGACTCGCGCGTGCAGCGCTCTGCGGGATATTGCTGGTGATGGGCGCTGCGTGCGAGCGGCCGGCGCCCCGGCCGGGCAACGATACGGCGACCGTATCGCCCCCGCCACCTGCAGGGGTCGACAGCGTCGCGATTGATGTGGAGGCGCCGTGGGACTCGTCGGCGGGGCCCGTGTTCCTCACGATTGGCCCCAATGCGACGGTGGGGGCGGTCGTGTTCCCGGCGGTGGCGGCCGATGCAGAGGTCGATGCCTCGAAGCTGGACGTGCGCTTCCTCAAGGGGGCACCGTTCGACCTGATCGGGAACGGTCGCGTGGTGAGCGAAGCGACGGTGAGCGCCGTCGTTCCACTCGACGCGCCCGAGGAATGCACCGGATGGCCGCTGGTGCAGCTGGCGGGAGTGAGCGGGGACACCGCGGAGCGCCCCTGGGTGGTCGGCTTCGCGCGGGGGCGGCTACAGCCGGTGGGCTACGATTCGATCTTCGCCTTGTCCTCGGCCGACTCGTCGGGGCTGGCGATGGAGGTGGCGCGCATCGCCTCCAGCGTTCCCGGCGACACCGTCTCGGAAATGCGCGGACTCCCGTACCAGGTGCGGCGTGCATACCGCTTTTCCATTGCCTCCGGGTCCGATGGCGTGGTGGCGGAAGTGGTGCGCACGCTCAACCAGGAAGCCAATCCCACGCAGGAACACCTGTTCCTCCTCGCCGAGCGGGATAGCACGAGCCGCGGGCGGTACGAACTTGCCTACAGTGAGCGTGCGGCTGGCGGCGAGGAGACGCTCGAGTCAACCGAGTTGCTCGCCGTCGGTCGTCTGGGGCCGTCGCGCGACGTGGTCCTCTTTCTCGCCCGTTACCTGGGGGATGGTGTCGTGTACGCGATGCTGGAGCGAATGGGTGGGCGTCGCTGGCGGGTGCGCTGGAGCAGCCCATACGTGGGGTGCTGAGCGCGTAGGGGTCGGTGATGCGTCGGCGGTGGGGCGCGCCCGCAGGGTCAGGATCACGACCTCTGGGGGCGCGCCGAATCGTACCGGCACCTGCGATCCGATTCCCCGTGACACGAAGAGTGGGGCGTACGGATTGGGGACCCACCCCGCCGGGTGCAACGGCGGACAGACCTGCGAGCGCGTGACCGGCGCGCCGATCCAGGGGAGCACCACCTGACCGCCGTGGGTATGACCGGAGAGGACCAGGCGCACGCTCGGCTGCTGGCAGTGCTGGACGGCGTCGGGATGATGCGAAAGGACGATCGTCGGCGTGTCGCCGGCGAGGAGGGCGCGTGTCGCGTGGGGGTCGACCACTCCCTCCTCGAAGTCGTCGATGCCGACGATGCGCAGCGATCCCTCGGGCGAAGTGAACTCCACCGCCTCGCCCCGCAGGACCCGGACGCCGAGCCCCTGCAGCCATTGGGCGGTCTGCTCTCCGCTGGCGTAGTAGTCGTGGTTGCCGATGACGGCGAGCACGCCATCGCGGGTCCGCAACTCGCTGAGCACGGGGCCCAGCAGCCGGAAGGTGCGCGAGTACCATCGTCGGGAGACACGTGGGGCGAACCACTCCGACGTGCCGTAGTCACCGAGCAGCACAGCCAGGTGAGGGAACTGCGAATTGACGTAGGCGACGGCGCGACGCGCGCGCGCGATCGGCTGCTGCGGTCCATGGTGGAAATCGGCAAGAACAGCGATGCGATAACCGTCGAATGCGGGGGGGAGCTGATCGACGTCGACGTCCAGCACCGTCATTTGCAACTGGCGGGGCGTGACGAAGACGGCGTGCCACGCGGCGGCGGCGGCCACCACCGCCGCGAGTGTGATGAGGAGCGCCAGCATCGGCGTCAGGACGACTCGAGGTCCCGGCGCCCGAGCGCCGCCGGCGCGCGCGCGTGGGCGGTCCCGCCGGCGAGTACGATCAGGGTCAGGACATACGGGAGGGCGAGGAAGAGCTGGTAAGGGAGCTGCGTCCCCGTGGATTGGAAGAGGAACTGGAGGGCGCTGGCAGCGCCGAACAGGAGGGCGGCAAGGGCCACGCCTAACGGGCGCCAGCGCCCGAGCGCCACGATGGCGATGGCGATGAAGCCGCGCCCCGCGGACATTCGCTCGGTGAAGGTCCCCACCTGCGCGAGTACCAGCGACGCACCAGCGAGCCCGCCCAACGCTCCCGCCGCCAGCACGGCGGCGCCCTGCGTTCGCACCGCGTCAATCCCCGCCGCTTGCGCCGCCTCGGGGTTCTCGCCGACCGCGCGCAGGGCAAGCCCAGCGTGGGTCCGGTACAGAAACCACCAGACGACCCCCACCATCAAATAGAGGAAGTACGTCACTGGCGGCTGGCGAAAGAGGGCGGGGCCCAGCACCGGGATGGTGCTGAGCACCGGGATTGCGAGTGGACCCATGGTTGGCGTGCTCAGCGCAACGCCGCTGGTTCCGAAGAGGGCGCGATAGAGCGTCGCCGTCAGCCCCAACGCACCGATGGTGAGCGCGGTGCCAGTGATGATCTGGTCGGCGCGCAGCCACACCACGAACACCGCGAAAATGAGTGCTGCCGCCATCCCGGCCACTGCCCCAGCGGCCATTCCCGCCAGCACACTCCCCGAGCGCGCGCCGACCACCGCCCCGAGGCAGCCGCTGATGATGACGCCTTCGAGTCCGACGTTGATGACCCCGGCGCGCTCGGAGATGGATTCGCCCAGCGATGCCAGCGCCAGCGGAGTCGCGGTGCGGACAGTGGCCTCGAGGAATGGGGTGAGGTAGTCGGTCACGTCCCCGCCTCGACCGTTGTGCGCTCTCGGCGGGCAATGGCGGCCCGCGCGCCGACGATGGCCAGAATGATGAGGGCTTCGACGACGTTCACGACCACGAGAGGGACGCCGGCCTCACGCTGCATGGCGGCAGCCCCCGCCTCGAGCGCGCCGATGCAGATCCCGCTGATGATCACGAGCCCCGGGTGCAGGCCGGCAAGGAGGGCGACAGCGATGGCAGTGTAGCCGTAGCCCGGCGAGATGTTCTCGTACAGCGCGTACGTCACGCCGGTGACCTCGATTCCGCCCGCCAGCCCGGCAAGTGCACCGCTGACCAGAAATGCCCGAGTGATCGCCGCCGGGACGTCGACCTGTCCAGCGCTGGCCGCTGCCGACGGGCTCGCACCAACGACGCGCAGCCGAAACCCGGCGGCATGGCTGCGGATGGCAACCCAGGCGATCAGGGCAGCCAGGACGGCGATGCCGAAGCCGACGTGCAAGCGCGTGCCGGGAACAAGCATCGGCAGCTGGGTGGCGGCAGGAATAGTGGGCGATTGCGGGTAAATGCGCGTGGGCTCCTGCAGTGGGCCGCGCACGAGGTAGCCGACGCCATACAGGGCAATGAAGTTCATCATGATGGTGCTGATGACCTCGAGCACGCCGAAGCGACGCCGGAGCCAGGCGGGGATGGCCGCCCATGCAGCCCCGCCAGCCGCAGCGACCAGCAACGCCAGGATCACCGCCCCGCCGCCTAGTGTGCGCCCCCATAGCAGCGTTACCGTGGTCCCCAGGGCGGCACCGGCGAGGATCTGCCCTTCCGCGCCAATGTTCAGGATCCCGCCCTGAAAGGCGATGGCAACGGCGAGACCGGCCAGGATGAGTGGCGTGGCACGGACCAGCGTCGCGGACATGATGGCATAAGGACTTCCCACTGCTCCTCGCACGAGCGCGGCGAACGCCGGGGCGACGTCGAAGCCGCTGGCCGCGATGACGACGGCGACGACTCCCACGATGCCGGCGGTGAGGAGAATTGCGAGCGGCACTGGTCCGGCGAATGCCGGGAGTCGCGCGGGCCCCCGAGGGCTCATCCGACAGCTATCGCGGGAACCGACTGCGCGCCGGGGCTCCCTGGAGCGGGAGCGCAGTGAGGACGAGGGTCGAGCGGCGACATAGCGGAGGATATTACTCGAATGCCTGGCGCCGGGTTCGTTGGCCTCATGGGGTGCTCACCCGGCGGTTGGCACATCGGCCGGCGCGGCGCCTGACGAAATCCCGATCGTCGCGCCAAGCATGGCGCGCCCGACCCGCTCCCGAGTGGGCGTGTCGACGACTTGCACGCGCCCGTCGTGCAGGACAAGGACGCGATCGGCGAGCGCAAGAACCTCGTCGAGATCGCTGGAGTGAAGGACCACGGCACTCCCGGCGTCACGCGCGGCGCGGAGCTGTGCCTGCACCGAGGCAATGGCGCGAATATCGAGGCCTCGCGTGGGGTTCTCGGCGACGACCATCGCCGGATGACTCGAGAGTTCGCGACCGAGGACCAGCTTCTGCTGGTTGCCACCTGACAATTCGCGCGCGAGGGCGCCTGGGCCGGTGGCGCGCACGTGAAAGCGAGCGAGGAGCGATTCGGTGGAGTCGCGCAGCTCCCCCCATGGCATGCGTCCTCGGCGCGCCCCGAGGCCCCGGAGTGCGACGTTCTCGAGCAGGGTCATGCCGAGGACGAGCGCGTCGCGGTGCCGGTCCTCGGGGATGAAGGCGATCGACTCGGGAAGGGTGACATCTCCGGCGGTCGGCGTGAGGCGACCGGCCAGGAGGCGAAGGAGCTCATGCTGCCCCGAGCCCTCGACGGCGGCGAGTCCGACGATTTCGCCCTGATGGACATCGAGCGACGCGTCGTGCAGGGCGCGTCGCCCTCGCGCATCGGTGATGGAGACGTGCCGCAACGTGGCGACGGGGTTGCCCGCAGGAAGGGGACCGCGCGGGAGAATTGCGGCTGGGGAAATCGCGGGCGGGAGCGTCGCTGATGACTCGGACGAGGTCGGGCCCTCGCGCTCGTCACCGCCGAGCAGCGCCGCGACGAGTGCCGGCTCGTCGAGCGTATCGGCAGGGCCGGTGAGGATCGTCGCACCGCGGCGCAACACGGTCACGTCGTCGGCGATGCCCAGTGCTTCCCTCAGCTTATGGGTGATGAGGACGACGCACCGGCCCTGGTCACGGAAGCGGCGCACCCATCGTAGCAGTTCCTCCGCCTCGCCCGGTGGCAGGACTGATGTCGGTTCGTCGAGGATGAGTACCCTCGCGTCACGCGCCAGGGCCTTCACGATCTCCACCCGTTGTTGCGCCCCCACTGGGAGCGTCTCGACGCGCGCGCCCGGGTCGAGGACTAGACCGGTGGCCTGACCCAGTGCGCGCACCCGCGCGGCGGCGGCGCCCGCGTCATAGCGCCCGCGCATGCCTAACGCGACATTCTCGGCGACCGTCATCGCGGGGACGAGGGCAAAGTGCTGGTGCACCATGCCGAGGCCACGGGCGATCGCATCGGCGCTGGATCGGAGGTTGGCAGCAATCCCGTCGAGGAACACGGTGCCCGCATCCGGACGCATTGCGCCATACGCGATGCGCATCAGCGTGGTCTTGCCAGCACCGTTCTCGCCAAGCAGTGCATGGACCGTCCCCGGCCGAACACGAAGCGACGCGCGGGCGAGCGCCTCGACGGAACCGAAGCGCTTCGAGACGTCGCGAAGCTCCAGGGCGAAGGTCACGAACCGGTTGGGAGAAACAGGAACTCCGCGGGGATGGCGAAGTGTTCGCTTGCCGCTTCCGCCAAGGCGCGAACGCCGAGTGTCTCAGTGGCGTAATGCCCTGCGAAGATGATCACCAGGCCGGCCTCGGGAGCGTCGACCGTGGTGTGGTGAGGTCCCTCACCGACGATGAGGGTGTCGATCCCCCGCGCCGCCGCATCCCGGATCTCCTTCGATCCCGCCCCTGCTCCGGTCACCAGCGCCCAGCGCTGCGTCCGACGCCCTTGCTCCATCCAGCTGGCGCGCGCGTGCCCACCGAGCGAACGGGCGAACGTATCGGCGCGTGCGAGGAGTTCTGCGGTGTCGATGTCTGCCGTCCCGGCGACACCGATCGGGATCCCTTCGTAGGTTCCGAACCGCTCTGTGGGTTCAAGGCCGAGGGTGTGGGCCAGCCTCGCGTTGTTGCCGAGCGTCAGGTGTGCGTCGAGCGGAAGGTGCGAGGCGTAGACGGCGACGTCGTGCTGCATGAGGCGGTGCAGGCGATCGTACGTGGCGCCGGTGATGCGCTGGGCTCCAGCCCAGAACATGCCGTGATGCACAATCAGGAAGTTCGCCCCCGAAGCGATCGTGGCATCGACAGTGCGACCCGAAAAGTCCACGGCTGCCGCGATGCGACGGACGGGGCCGCGATGGTCCAGCTGCAACCCGTTCAGCGCCCCGGCGTAGTCAGGAAAGCCGCGGGACTCGAGACATGCGTCGAGAAATGCGGCAACGTCGGCAGCGCTTGGCATCGTCAGGGTGCTGGAGGAAAGGGGCGCCCGGGGGCGATGGTGATTGCCCCGCTCGCGATTCCGGCACGCACGGAGTCGACCGCCTTGCGCGCGGCAGCGGGAATCCGCGACTCGAAGGCCGGATTGAGCTCGAGACGCACCGCGTCGGCGCCCGATCCCATCGGGACCACACGAGGGGTGAAGGTCCCGGCGGCAATTTCGCGGGCCACCGTGAGAAAGGCGTGTGGGACATCGACCACGACACTTCCAATGATCACGTCGGGAGCTACGGCGTTCTGGTTGGAGTTTGAACCGAAGACCAGCGCCTTGCCCGTCTCACGGGCCGCTTGAAAGACGCCGAGGCCGGCGGCGTCGGCGTTCTGGAAGAGGATGTCGGCGTTGCGTGAGATCTGCGCGAGCGCTTGCTCCTTTCCGGCGCTCGCGTCCTCCCATGATCCGATGAACGAGACCAGGACCTGGACTTTGGGGTTGATGGACCGGGCTCCCGCGGTGAACGCGTCGAATGAATCCTTGACGGGGGGGAGCTCGGTTCCGCCGATGGCGCCGATGATGTTGGTGCGTGTCATCGCCCCGGCGAGGATGCCCGCCATGTACGACGGTTCCTCGAAGGCGAAGCGGATCCCCGCGAGGTTGGGACCGCTGCTGTTGCCGGAGGTGGTGATGTAGATGGTCTTCGGGAACTCCGGCGCGACGCGCGCGGCAGCGTCTTGAAATTCAAATCCGTGGCCGAAGACAACGCGATACCCCTGCGCGCCATACTGCCGGAAGTTTTCCTCGAATTCGGCAGGTGTCTTCGTCTGGATGTGGCTGACGGTGGCGCCGAGGGAGTCGCGAATCCGCATGA
>DAIESF010000229.1 GCA_027346425.1 Gemmatimonadota bacterium
CGCCGCCCCGGGGGTGATCGTCTACACCACTTCGCGCCGCACGATCCCCTTCGCCAGCTTGGGATCCTCCACCTGCTCACAGATCGCGACCCGGAACCCCTGCTGCACCAGCCGGCGCAGGTAGTCGTTCACCGCCTTGACCGGGACCCCCGCCAGCGGCACGTCCGAGGCTCCGCCGTTGTTGCGACTCGTCAGCGTCAGCCCCAGCACCCGCGACGCCACCTCGGCGTCCTCGAAGAACATCTCGTAGAAGTCCCCCATCCGGAACAGCAGGATCGCCTCCTGGTGACGCGCCTTGATGTCCCGGTACTGCTGCATGAGCGGCGTGCCATCGCGGCTCATCTCCGCTCGGCCTCCACGACGATCCCGTTCACCCGCGACGCCTTCATGCGCCCACGCGCCGCCTCCGCGTCGTCGCGCGAAGGATAGCGCCCGACCCGCACCCGGAACGGCGCCTTCTCTCCCCACACCCGCACCGTGTACCCGCGCTGCCGCAGCACCTCGGCCAGCGCCTCGGCATCACGCTGCTTGGGAAAGGCCGCCACTTGCACGCTGTACTCCCGCGCCGCCTTCCCTTGGGGCGCCGGACGTACGGCGTCCTTCTTCGCGGCCGCAGGTGTCGACGGTGCCGACGGTGCCGACTTTGCCGGCGCTGCCGTTGTGGTCGTCGTTGCCGGCGTTGCCGGCGTGGCCGTTGTCTCCGCGCGCGCCGCTTCCGCCGCCAGGGCGTTCGCCGTGCAGCGCTGGATGTAATAGTCGATCTGGTTCGCCAGCTCCACGTCCTCGGCGGGTGCCGCCTCGCGCGCGCGCCCCAACGACGGACAGCCGTGCGCCATGTCGCCGTCTTCCAGCGCCAGCCGCCCGGCCCAGAACGCCGCCTTCGCCACTTGCGTCCCTCCCGGGTGCTCGCGCACCAGCCGCTCGAAATTACGACGCGCCCCCGTCCGGTCGCCACGCGCAAGCTTGAGCTGCGCCACCATCATCGTCGCATCCTCGGCGTGCGACGAGAAGGGGTACTCGACGCTCACGCGCAGGTAGTCGCGCTCCGCCTCCGCCGCACTGCTCGAGGCGAAGGCGCGCGCGAACAGCGCCTCCCCGTACTCGGGCGACCCCTCCGTCGCCGCCGCCACGAGCGAATCCGCCAGCTGCCGCGCCCCGGGGCGGTCCCCCGCATTCACCAGGCGCTGGACGCGAGCCATCGTGGAGTCGCGCTCCTGCGCGCGAGCGGGAAGGGCCACCCCCAGGAGGGCGACCGCGACGAACAGGCGGAATGCAGGCATCATGTGGTGTGAATCGTTAGGCAGCGTTGCGTCGCGCCGGCACGCAGAGCGTGCAGACGAGCGAGGCCAGCATCTGCTCGTCCGACGACAACCGGGTGTCCTTCGCCGCGCGGTCGGCAGCCAGCAACGCATCCAGGGCGCGTTCAATGCTCGCCGCATCCCAGCGTGACACGCTGCGCGCCCAGCACTTTGCCGCGTCGCCCCATGCGCGCATGGGATAGGCCCCTGTCTCCTTCAACAGGCCGAAAAACTCCGCTTCCATCCGCTGCGCCGGCATCCCGCGGTCGCGTGCATGTCGCCCCCACCCGATCGCCATCGTCTGGACGGTCAGCGCCATGATGATGGGGACCAACCCGGACTTCGGCAGCATCAGCACGTGGTCGATCAGTTCCAGCGCGCCCGATACGTCACGCGCCGCCACACTGTCCAGGAAGTCGCTCAGCGTCTTCCCCTGCCGCACCCCGACCACGTCGCGCACCGCATCCTCATCGATGGTCCCGCTCTGCGAGTAGCTTGCGAGCTTGTCCAGTTCCGATGCCAGCTGCGATGCATCCGTCCCCACATGCTCCTGCAGCAGCTCGGCAGCGCGTGGCGTCAGCGTCACGCCATGTGCCTCGCGCGCGTGCTCCGTCACCCACTCCACGACATCCCGATCGTTGAGCGCCGGGAAGGCGAGCGAGACGGTCGCTCGCTCGAGTTCCTTGTCCTGCTTGATGCCGGCCGGGGCGATCAGCAACAGCACCGTCTCGCGCGACGGCCGCGACAGATAGCGGTCGAGCACCGCGCGCGCGTCCTTCTTGAGCGCGCTCACGTCGCGCAGCACCACCACCCGCCGGTCGGCCATCATCGGCGGCGTGTGCACCGCCGATTCTACCTGCTCCGCCGACACGTCGCCCCCGCGCAGGAGGTCGAAGTTGAAGTCGCGGGTCGCCGGGTCCACCGCGCCCGCAATGAGCTCGCGCGCCGCCTCCTCCTTCCGGTAGTCATCATCACCGTGAAAGAGGTACGCCGGTTCGAACGTGCGATTGTGGATGGCCTTCCGCAGCTCGCGGAGCGCTTGGGCACTCATGATGGCCCAATATAGTGCGATCCCGCTCTCCCTCCCCTCTCGCGCCTGTCAGCGCGCGGGCATCTCGGGCTGGTAGTTCACAGCCCGAACAGGCGTCGTCCCGCCCCCCTCCGCATACCGGGACTGCGCCTCTTCCATCATCAGGAGGGCGGGCCACACCGCCATTCCCGTCGACACCGAAGCGACGAATGCAGGAGGCGCCACCGGCGCAATCTGCGAGCTGGGCGCAACGGCCACCGGCCGGAATACCACGTCGGGAAGCCGCGCGATCGCCCCACTCTCCTGTCGATCCATCATTGCCACCGCGAGGAATCCCAGCGCCACCACACCGAGCGACATGGAGAGAAAGCCGCTCACTCCCGGTCCTCGAAAGAACGGCGGGGGCGCAGCGTTGCGGTGTCGTTCGGCCTCCAGCCGTCTCGCCAGCCTGCTCGCGAACTCGGCAGACGGCTGGATCGTGGACAGGTTGTTCCGGACCAGGAGAAGGCTCCGCCGAATGTCGGAGTCGAGTCGCGCACACGTCGCGCACTCGCTGCGATGTCGCTCCATCTGCACGACGTCGATCCCCGGAAGGGTATCGTCGACGAAGGCGAAGTGTTTGCGGCGGAACGTCCTGCAGTCCATGACGCGTCAGACCCGTGGGGCTGGTGACGAGGAAGGGTACCCACCCTCCCGGATGGGGTTCCCATTCTGCACACGGCGTGCACGAAATGCTAGCGCCCGCTACTCCAGAATGACGAAAGACCCCCCACGTCGTTTCCGTGGGGGGGCTCGCACATCCGTCGCCCCTGTCGGGGCTCTTACGGGGCCCTGTCGGCCCGTCCTGGATCGGTCTCTAGCGAAGTCCCGGTCCGATGATCGAAGCGAACGCGTTGCGCGCCCGGTTCAGCCGGGATTTCACCGTGCCCAGGTTGCACGCCGTGATCTCGGCGATCTCCTCGTACGACTTCCCCTCGAGTTCGCGCAGCACGAAGACCTGACGATGATGCTCGGGGAGAAGCTCCACCGACTGCTCGACGAGGTCGCGCAGGTGGCGCTTCCGGTACAGGTCATCGGGACGCGAGGCCGGATCCTCGAACTGGAGCGGCCGGTCGTCATCCTGCCAGTTCTTGCGGATCGCCTGGAAGAGCACGAGCGGATTCCGCGAACGGTTCCGCAACTCGTTCTTGGCCAGGTTCGACGCGATCGTGTAGATCCACGTCGAGAACTTCTTCGAGCGGTCGAAGCGGTGCAGGTGCCGGTACACCCGGATGAAGACCTCCTGCACCAGGTCTTCCGCCCGCTCCCGGTCTCCGATCGTCCGATAGATGAAGTTCAGAAGCCGGACCTGATACCGCTCCACCAGCTCCTGGAACGCCCGCTCGTCCCCGGTGAGGAACGCGTTCACCAGTCCCGTGTCGGCAGCGGCATGGAGCGCTTCCCGAGCGGTTGGTTTCTGTGGGGCGATCTGCTTGGTTGCGAGCTCGGCCATGATTGTGCTCCCGTAGGTTCGCGATACCATCTCCAGGCCCCCCCCTCGCGGTATCACCGCGCGGTCTTGCCTGGCCTGGAACCACAGGATTGCACGTCCTATGCCACGGCCATCAATTTCGCATGCAAATAGCAAGTCATTGCTCAGTAATA
>DAIESF010000238.1 GCA_027346425.1 Gemmatimonadota bacterium
CGGGAGATAGAGGAGCACTCGCCGATTCATGCCGAGAAGGTAATCCGTCGGTCGCAGCGCGGGGATGGGAACGCGGGGCGCGGCGGGTGGCGGGATACCGTTTGCCGTTGGCGTGTCGCGGTAGGAGATTGGGCGCATGGCGTTGCGGCGCGAGTGGATCATCATGGGGTACATCGCGGTGTCGGTCGCCGTGCTGCTATGGGACGTGCTCCTCGCGGCACAGATCGCCAAGGCGAGGCGCCAGTCGCGCCTCTTTCTGGCGCTGACGTCGATTTGCGCCCTGTTCATCGTCCCCGGGGCGCTGATCGTGGTGGCCGCGAGTACGGTGCTCACCGGACGGGCGATTCACCTGGTGGCGTGGGTCTGGCCCGCGGTCCTGCTCTTTTACGTGGCACAGAGCGCCTACGCCATCGTGCGGCGCCACGCGACACTGTTCTTTGCAGTCCCGATCTTCCTTCACAACGTCACCCTGTTCGTCGCGGCGCTCGCGCGCTACCTGAGTGGCTGGGTGGCCGACCTCCCGTCGCCACTCCTCGGGGCGGCGGTGGCACAGGGCGGCGCCATGGGGTTCGTGTTCGGGCGTGAGGCGCTCTGGTCCCCGTGGCTGATGTTGCTCCCGCTCCTAGCCCCCGCGTATCCGGCGCGTTGGCGGGTGAGCCGGTCGGTGCGCGCCGTGCTGGCAATGGGGGCCGCAGCATCGGTCACCTTCACCACCATCGAGTATCCGCGGGCGGTGTACGCGGCCCGGTCGTTTTCAACGTTTGACAGCGACCGTCTGCAGGAGCGTCCGCGTGGCGACTTCGCGCTCGGGCTGCACATCTTCCCTGTCCTCGACGGCGCCCCGCCTCCGCTCCCGATCGCGCGCGACCTGGCGCTGGCCGACACCCTCGACGTGCGCGTGGTGAGCGTCACCCTCGTCCCCGAGGGTGTTCGCGCCACGTCGCTCGATTCGCTCGCCGTCTCGCTCGACGACATTCGGCGCGACTCGGTGCTGCTGGCGGTGTCGCTCGGCTACGGGCGCAACGATGCGCTGGCGTTCCAGAACGATCCGGAGGGATACCTGCGCCGTCGGCTGGCGATGGTCGACCAGATCGTCCGCCGCGTGCGCCCCGACGTGATCCTTCCGGCGCTCGACCCGAGCGATGCCGGGGCGAATGCGCTCGGGGTGGTGCCGCCCGCGTGGTGGCGCGACTACCTCGCGCGCGCGGCGGCGCTCGCGCACCAGCTGCGTCCGCGAACGCGCGTGGCGCTCGCCGCGTCGACGTTCTCCTCCAGCGACTCCGCACTCTACGCCTGGGGGGCGGGGCACGAAGGGATCGACCTCGTCGGCTTTTCCCTCGCCCCGTCGTTCGGCGGGGGGGCGTCATTGTCGACCCGGTTGCGGCTGGCGACCCGGTGGATGCGGGAGACGCGGAAGGAGCAGTGGATCTTCTCGGCACGCGCGTACCCCGTGTCGTTCGGCGAGCAGAACCAGGAGCGGGCCATCTGGGGGGTGCTCGCCTGGGCCACCAGCCAGCCGAGGGTGAGCACGGTGATCGTGGACGGCGCGGGAGACTACGAATCGCTGGTCGGATTGCGCGATCCCGGGGGGCGGCTCCGCCCCGTGGTGGCGAGTATCGCCCGCGCCCGTGAGCAATTGGCCGAAACCGCAGAGGGACGATGACGATTTTCCCCGGCTTCACCCCGGACGCCCTGAAGTTCCTGCGCCAGCTCAAGCGGCACAACGAGCGCGAGTGGTTCAAGGCTCGCAAGGCGGAATTCGACGAACTGCTCCTGCACCCCTTGCAGCTCTTCGTCGAGGAGATGGACGTGCGGCTCGCCCGCAGCGTCCCGGAGATCCATGGGAGCCCAAAGCGCTCGATTTTCCGCATCTATCGCGACACGCGCTTCTCGAAGGACAAGTCGCCCTACAAGACCCATGTGTCGTGCTGGTTCTCGCACGTGCGTGCGTCGCACGGGGTGGGGACCGAGACACACGGCGCGGGGGCCGGCTACTACTTCCATTTCGAGCCCGGCGCCTCGCTCGTGGCGGGCGGGATCTGGATGCCGGCCCGCCCTGCGCTGTCCGCGATCCGCGAACGGATCGCGGAACGCGGCGCCGAGTTGCGCAAGCTGTTGCGGGCACGCGGACTGGCGTCCCGCTTTGGCGAACTGAGCACGGAGGGAAAGCTCACGCGCGTCCCGCGCGGCTTCGCTCCCGACCATCCCTTCGCCGACCTGTTGCGGCACGCGTCGTTCACCGTCTCGGCGCCGCTCGACGATGCGCAGGTCCTGTCGGCCAAGCTCCCGCAGCAGGTGGAGCAGGACTTCGTGGCGATGAGGCCGCTGGTGCGATGGATCAACGATGCGCTGGGTTATCCGGCGGCAGAGTCGCGGTGACGACCATAGCTTGGAAGTCGAGAAGTCGAGAGGAGGTCTCGCGTGCGCCTTCGTCCACAGTACCGGGTGGTGCTTCCGCTGCTCGTCGTCGTTGCCTGCCAGCCGTCTCCGTCGGCGCCAGGGAGCCAGGCGCCGAAGGTGATCGCGGCGCTCCCGCGGACGCTCACGGCGGGTGAGCAGGGGCTCATCGCCGCCGGCAACAGCCTCGGGCCGGCGCTCCTTGCGCGCGTCAACGCGACGCGAGGCGCCGACAACGTCTTCATCTCGCCGCTGTCGGCGTCGATGGCGTTAGGCATGACGCTGAACGGGGCGGCGGGGACTACCTACGACGAAATGCGCGCAACGCTCGGCTTCGGCGCCATGCCGCGCGCGGAGATCATCACCGCATTTCGCGACCTCATCGCCCTGCTGCGGGGGCTCGACGGCAAGGTCGACTTTCGCATCGCGAACTCGATCTGGTACCGCGACAGCTTCGCGCCCGCCGTCGCCCCCGTCTTCCTCACCGAGGCCAGGGAGGACTTCGACGCCACCTCGGCCGGACTCGACTTCACGCGCCCGGAGGCGGTCACGACGATCAACGACTGGGTGAAGGCGGGGACGAACGGGAAGATCGATTCGATCATCGACCGCATCGGCCCCGAGATCGTGATGCTCCTGATGAACGCGATCTACTTCAAGGGCGACTGGCGCACGGCATTCGACAAGTCGAAGACCGCCAATGCCCCGTTCACCACCGAGTCGGGGACGCAGCTCAGCGTCCCGACGATGAATCGCACCGGAACAATGCGAGTCGGCACATCGGACGGGCGCACGATCGTGGACCTGGGGTACGGTGGCGACGCGTTCTCGATGACGATCGTCCTGCCTCGCGCGGGAGAATCGGTGAACACCCTGGTCGCGAATCTCACGCCGGCGCTCTGGTCGAGCGCGGTGTCATCGCTCGCCGAGGGCGAGGTGGAGTTGAGCATGCCGCGCTTCGCCATGCGGTGGGAAGCGATGCTGAACGATCCGCTCAAGGCGATGGGGATGCCGACGGCGTTCGTGGCGGGAGGAGCGGACTTCTCGCGCCTGTCGCCCACGCGGGGGCGTGAGCTCTACATCAGCTTCGTGAAGCAGAAGACGTACGTGGACGTGAACGAGGAGGGGACCGAAGCTGCCGCGGTGACCGGGGTCGGGGTGGGGGTCACCTCCGTGCCGCAACGGACTGTGGTGAAGGTCAACCGCCCGTTCATCTTCGCGATCCGCGAGCGACTGAGCGGGACGATCCTCTTCCTCGGCAAGATCGTCGCCCCCACGAGTTCGTAGGAGCGCTCCGCGACGCACGGCGTGCGTCCCTCGCCAAGCGCGCGTGCCTCCCGCGCGCTTACGGACTCCCGTCTCCCCTGTCCCGACTCCCGCCTGACGCACGCCCCCGCACGATTCCCTCGACGCGGCGCTCCGGGTCGAAGTGCCGTCGCGCAAGATCGCGCATGCCCTGCGGCGTGACGGCGCGGATGCGATCGGCGAAGTGATCGAGCTCCTCCACGCCGCTCCCGTACAGCCACGCGTCGACCAGCTCGGCGAGGACATTGCCGCCCGATTGCTGCGCGATGGCGTGCGTGCCTAACGCGTAGGTGCGCGCGCGGGTCAGCTCGTCGTCGGAGACGACGTCCTCGCGCAGCCGGGCGAACTCGCGCAGGAGCCCGTCGCGCGCCGCTCCCTCCTTCTCCGGCGACGTGCCGATGTAGGAGAGAAAGAGCCCGGCGTCGAGCCGGTCGCTCGCCGAGACGTGCACGGTATAGCAGAGGGACTGCTTGTCGCGCAGTTCGTCGAAGAAGCGTCCCCCCAACCCGCTGGCGACGCCGGCAATGAGGTGCGCGGCGACGCGCGCCTCGTCGCGACGGGTCGGCCCCGGGAAGGCGAGGACCAGCCCGGTCTGCGCCTTGTCGCGCGACTCGACACGTTGCACGACGCGCCCCGGCCAAGTGGGAGGTGCGACGGGTACCGCTTCCGTGAATTCGAGGGCGCCGAACGCCGAGGAGAGGAGGCGCGCAACCTCCGCCGGCTCGACGTCGCCGACGACGGCGAGGACGCATGGCGCCCGCCGAACTTGCTCGTCGTGCCAAGCGCGCGCATCGTCCACGGTGAGGAGGCGGAGCGTGTCCTCCGTCCCCATCGTCCCGCGTCCATAGGGGTGGGCACCGAAGGCGGCCTCGGTCGCCAGACGCACGGGGTAGCGCATCATGTCATCACGCAGCTGCGCGAGCTGCGACAGGGCAATCGCGCGCTCCGTCTCGAAGGCGGCGCTCGGGAAGGCCGGGGCCATCACGACATCGGCCAGAAGGCTGATCCCCGCGGCGAGCCTTGGCGTGGTGACCGAGAGGGTCCACCCGATCCCGTCGCTGGTGACCGTGGGCGAGATGCTCCCGCCGAGAAGTTCGGTCTCCAGGGCGATGACCTCGCCCGTGCGGTGTGCGGTCCCCTTGAGCGTGGTGCGCGCCGCGAGGGTGGCGATGCCGGCGCGGGTGTCATCCTCGCGCGCCGCCCCGCCAAGGGCGTAGGCGCCGAGGTGCACGACCGGCGCCCCAGCCTTGCGCCTGACGATGATCGGCACGCCACGCGCCGTGCGGAAGATGGAGACCGCACCGTGCACGCGCTCCGGGACCATCGCGGTGGCCGGACGCGACGGCGACGGCGGCTCGGGGAGGGCGACGCTGGCCAGTGCCGACGGGGGAGCCGACTCGAGGATGGCGAAGGCCGCCTCCGCGTCGCTGGCGAACGCCGGCGCCGAGGCCGGGCGATAGACCATCAGCGAGGCCTGCGCGGGGTCGAGGTGGCGCCGAACGGCCTCGGTCACGTCGGCGGGGGTGGCGGCGAGCATCCGGGCCGCGTAGCCGTCGCCCCACGTCCAGCTGCCTAACGCCTCCCACTCGGCGAGGTAGTTGGCCTGTCCTTCCATTGTCTCGAGGCGCCGTAGCCAGCGCGACTCGAACAGGCGTTGCGCGCGCAACAGGTCGCCTGGCTCGATCCCGCGGTCGAGGAGCGCGTGGAGCTCGCGCCACGTCGCCCCGGCCGCCTCGCGCGCGCGTTCCGCCGGCGCGGTGGCGTGCAGGACGAAGACCCCCAGCTCGGTGGGCGTGTAGTTGTACGCGGCCACGCTGGAGGCGAGGCGCCGTTCGCGGACGGCGCGATAGAGCCGCGAGGCGCGCCCGGAGGAGAGGACCGCGGCGGCGAGGTCGAGGAGCGGGGTATCGTCGTGCCGGGTTCCGGGGGTGCGCCATCCCAGCGCCACCTGCGTCTCGGCGATGTCGCCGGCGAGCTCGCGGTAGCGCCGCCCCGGTTGCGCGATCTCCATTGCACCTGGCGAACGCGCGACGGCGCCGTCGGGGAGGGCGCCGTACAGCGCGGTGATCCGGGGGAGGATGGCGTCGGGTGTCACGTCGCCGGACACCACGAGGATCGTGTTGGACGGGCGATAGAAGTTGCGGTAGAACCCCACGAGCTGGTCGCGCCGCAGCGCACGCAGCGGGGCCTCGCGACCGATCCGCCAGCGGCGGATGCGGTGGCGATCGTGCAGGAGTTCG
>DAIESF010000253.1 GCA_027346425.1 Gemmatimonadota bacterium
GACCTCGTCTTCTCGTCTTCTCGTCTTCTCGTCCTCTCCAATACTCAGTCTCCGCGTAGCACCTCCGCCGGTTCGACTCGCGTCGCACGGCGGGCGGGGAAGAGCGAGGCGACGAGGGCCACGAGGAGCAGGAGAGCGACCACCGTGCCGTAGATCACCGGATCGCGGGGCGACGTCTTGAACAGGAGGTCGGCCACGCGTTGGCTCACCCCCCATGCGATGGCGATGCCGAGTGCGACGCCGGCCAGCGCCTGTCGCATCCCGCCGGTGAGGACGAGGCGCGCCACGTCGCGGCGGCGGGCGCCGAGTGCCATGCGCACCCCGATCTCGCGCGAGCGTTGTGCGACATCGTGGGCGATGACGCTGTAGAGCCCGAGCGCGGCCACCGCCAGGCCGAGGACGCCGAAGAGGGCGAACAGCGTGGCGCCCAGGCGCCAGGGTTGCAGCTGCTCGTCGACGATGGCCGACATGGGACGGATGGGGACGTACGGCAGGGAAGGCTCGGCCTGCACCAGGGCGCGCCGAATGGCCTCGATACCGGCGCTCCCCGGCACCGACGAGCGAACGACGAGGCTGCGCATTCCCGGAGTCCACTGCCCGAGCGGCTGGAAGAAGTGCGCGGGCGGCTCATCGGCCAGTGCGGTGACGCGCTGGTCGGGAACGATCCCGACGACCGTCAGGCACCCGCCGGACTCGCCGGCGCTGAAGCACTTGCCTAACGCGTCCTTGCCAGGCCACAGGAGCCGGGCCATGCGCTCGTTGATGATGGTGACGGGCGCCGACTTTGCGCGGTCCTGCGTGGTGAAGTCGCGACCGCGACGGATGGGCGTTCCCATCACACGGAAGTAGTCGGCGCTCACGGCGTTCACGTACGGGCCGCCCCCGGCGAGCGGGGGAACCGTGTCGCCATCGAGGACGATCCCCTTCGTCCACTGCGATTCGAACGGAATCGTGACGGTCTGCGCGGCGCCGGCCACTCCCGGAACGGCGCGCACCGTCGCCTCGAGACGGCGCCAGCGCGTCTCGTGCTCCTCGGGGGTACGGGCAAGGGTGGAGAGGTCGGGCGTGGCGACGAGGAGTCCGTCAGGCGCAAAGCCGAGTTCGAGAGAGGAGGCCCGGGTGAACGATTGCACGAAGAGCCCTGCCCCCACCAGCAGGATCACCGAGAGCGTTCCCTGCACCACGACGAGGGCGCTCCGCAACTGGCGCCGGCGCCCGCCCCCCTCGCGTATCCCCGACTTGAGCGCATCCATGAGGGGGGTGCGCGCGGCGAGCACCGCCGGGGCAGTCCCCGCCAGCGTGGCGACCACCATCACGAGGAGCGCGACGAATGCGGCCGAACGCCCGTCGACCCCCTCGCCCGCCAGCGACATCCCCTGTAGGAGCGTCGCGCGGAGCAAGGCGTCTCCCCACAGCGCCATGACGAGGGCCAGCACACCGGCCAGCGCCCCCAGCAGGAGCGCTTCGGTGAGGAGGACGCGCATGACGCGTGCGCGGGAGACCCCCAAGGCCAGGTGCACCGCCAGCTCACGGCGACGGCGCAAGGTACGGGCGAGGAGCAGGTTGGCGACGTTGGCGCACGCCACCAGCAACACGAGCAGCGCCACGCCACCCAGCCAGAGTGTGATGCGTGCCGTCGTCGTGCCATCGGGGCGCCGCGCGGGAATGATGGACCCGGCGATGACCGTCGCACTCGAATCGCTCTTTTCCAGAAGGCGACTGGCGTCGCGCAGTGCGGCGGTGGTCGCCGCCCCGGCCTGCTCGGCGCTCACCGCCGTGGCGCGTTGCGCGACGATCTGCAGCCAGCGCATGCCCGAATTGGTGCGCCAGTTCTCGCCGGCCGCCGCCCCAACTCCGGATTGCATCGTGACGAAGGCGTCGACCGTGCGAAGAGTCGCGCCGACGAAGCCCGGCGGCGTCACGCCGATGACCGTGAAGACTGCGTCGCCAATCGGAAGCTTTGCTCCCAATGCAGCAGCAGCGGTGCCGAACCGACTGACCGCAAAGGTGTGGGTGACGACCACGCCAGGGTCACCCTGCGGCGTCCAATCGGCCGCATCGAACAGACGCCCCGCCCACGGACGCACCCCCAACACGTGGAACAGGTTCGGCGTCACGAAGCTCACCTCGAGGCTGCGCGCCGCGTCCCCCTCCCCCGACGACGTGGAGGTGACCCACCACGCCGCCAGGTCGCCCATGGGCGCGAACTTCTCGCGCATCCTCTCGAACACCGGGTAACTCTGGCTGGAATACGTGATGCGGCCGAACTCGGGCGTCTCCCGCTGGAAGTAGAGAAGCGAGAGTGAGCCGTCGTCTCGCACGTGCGGCGCGGGGCGGAGGAGCACGCGGTCGAGGATGCGAAACATGGTGGCATTGGCCCCCATGCCGAGGGCGAGCGTCACGGCGACGACGGCCACGAAGGCCGGTTCACGGGCCAGCGCCCGCACGCTACGCGTGAGGTCCTGCCACCACCCGCGCCAGAACTCGGTCCGCTCCTCGCGGCGCGCGCCGCTGTGCCCCATCGTGCGCAGCTCGTGCTGCACCTCCTGCACGTTGCCGAAACGACGGTGTGCCTCGCGCCGCGCCTCGTCGGGCGACATCCCCTGCGCGATCAGGTCGCGCTGGGTGGCCTCGAGGTGGAACGCAATCTCGGCGTCCACGTCGGCGCGAATGGTGCGATCGCGCGCGGGGAGCCGGATCAGGCGGCGCAGCTTGTCGGACGATGACATGGCGCTCTTCCTCCCGTCAGGTCGCACTGAGGACGCGATGCACCGCGTCGGCGTATCGGGTCCAGAGCGAGGTACGCGCGCCCAACTCCGCGCGCCCCGCCGTGGTGAGCGAATAGAGCTTCACGCGCCGGTTGTCCTCGTTCACCCCCCACTGCGCGGAGAGCAGCCCGCGCTGCTCCATGCGATGGAGGGCGGTGTAGAGCGCACCGTCCTCGACGCTGAGCTCGTCGCGCGTGGTCTGTCGCAGCCACTGGGCGACGGAATAGCCATGGCGCGGCCCCCACGTCAGCGCCTTGAGGATCAGGACGTCGAGCGTTCCTTGGAGGAGTTCCAGCGCCATGAGCGGGTGGGGGAGGGGTGGAAGGGCGAACGGCGATCCGGCCGACCTCAAATGTTGAGGGTAAGGGATATGGCCGATCGTGGAGGCAGTCAAGGGGGAAGTAACGAGGCGGGGCGACATTAGTCGCCCCGCCTTCAACGCAATCCTCGCCTGGCCCGGCTCACCCGGGCGCCGCCGCGACCGTCCCTAGAACTGGGGGAGCAAGGGGCGGAACCAGGGGACGAACCCGGCCGCCGCCGCCAACGCCAAGCCCATCCAGATGGTCGCGGTCTGGAAGCGCGCCGAGTCGCTCCCCGCCTTGCGGACCTTCGCCGCGCCGATGTGCCCGAACGCGATGGCCACCAGCATCATGGCCACGTGCTCCACCATGAAGTACCGCACGCTCGCCGTGCGCATCGCGGCCCCCATGTCGCCGAAGCCCTGGCGTATGAGTGGGCTGACCGCGTAGAGGATGACCCCGATTACGAACTGCAGCGACAAGGCGTTCACGAAGAGCCTGACCGCCCCCGCGTCGCTGGCGCTCCAGACGGAGCGACCGCGCCAGCCGCGCCAGGCGCGGATCACGGCCCAGACGCCAGCCGCAAGGACGAGCCACCTAACGATATTGTGCGTTGCGAGGACGATCGTGGCCATGATCGGGCAGTGGGTGCGAGACGACGGAAAGCGCGTAGGGGACGCACGGGTGGCGCGCACGGCGCGCCGCGACGGTGCAACCTACCGCCGTGCGCGCGCCGCGGGCTAGATTCGCCGCTTCCCTTCCCTTGCCGAGGAGCCCCTCGCATGTCGTGGCCCCGTCTCGCCGCGCTCACCCTGGCGACCACCCTCGCCCTGCGCCCGCTGGGGGCGCAGCACGCTTTCGCCGATGCCGGCGGGAGCTACGACCCGCAGGTCCCCACCCCGCGCGCCGTCCTCGGCTACGAACTTGGGGCGCGCTTCACCCCGCAGCGCCTCATCAACCGCTACATCGAGCGCATCGCCGCGACCTCCCGGCGGGTGAAGGTGGACACCGTTGCCCGTACCTTCGAGGGGCGGGAGATGCTCCTCCTGACCGTGACGAGTGAGGCGAACCACGCCCGGCGAGCCCAGCTCCAGGGGGATGCGCAGCGGGTGGCCGATCCGCGCGGCGCCGCCCCGGGGGAGGTGGAGGCCGCCGTTAGGCGACTCCCGGCCATCATCTGGCTCGCGCATTCCGTGCACGGCGGCGA
>DAIESF010000305.1 GCA_027346425.1 Gemmatimonadota bacterium
GGCGTTGGCGGTCAACGCCTCCATCGGGCGCTCCCACGACGCGTCCACCCGGCTGGCCGCGGCGAGGTGATACACCTCGTCCGGCGCGGTGTGGGCGACGAGCGCCTGCACCGCCGCGGCGTCATCGAGTTCAGCGGCGACGAGTTGCAGGCGTGGGAGGAGGTGGGCGATCCGCCACGGATCGACGCCCCCGCGGCTCCGCGTCGTCCCCACGACGCGGTAGCCGCGCGCGAGGAGGAGTTCGGCGAGGTACGAGCCGTCCTGGCCGGCGATCCCGGTCACGAGCGCGGTCCGTCCCGCCCCGTCACCCATGGTGGTGCCGGTCAAAGAAAAAGGGAGCGCCTAACGCGCTCCCTCGGTCGAACATCGGACAGGGCGCCGAGCTCACGCGACGGCGGCACCGCGCGGTGCCCGCTGCACCTTGCCAGCGGCGAGGCAGCGGGTGCAGACCTTCACCTTGATGGTCTTCCCTTCGCTGACGACGCGCACGACCTGGAGGTTCGGCTTCCACGTGCGGCGGGTCTTGTTGTTGGCGTGCGAGACGTTGTTCCCGAAGGTCACGCCCTTCTCGCAGACGTAGCAGCGATTGCGACTGATGGCCATGGCTCAGCCCTCCACGAGCTCGATGCGCGCCATCTCGGCACCGTCACCCTTGCGGTGGCCGGTCTTGAGGATGCGCGTGTAACCGCCGGGCCGCTTGAGGTACTTGGGCCCGATTTCCTGGAAGAGCTTGTCGGCGGTTTCCCGCTTCTGGATGTGGCGCCCGGCGAGGCGGCGATCGTGCAAGGTGCCGGAGCGGGCCTTGGTGATCAGCTTCTCGACGAACGGCCGCAGCTCCTTGGCCTTCGCTTCGGTGGTCTCGATGGCGCCGTGCTCTATCAGCGACGACGCGAGGCCGCGCATGAGCGCAAGCTTCTGTTCGCTGGTGCGGCGAAGCTGGCGCCCCGCTTTCCTGTGACGCATTGCTCTTACTCCTCTTCGTCGTCTGGCGCGTTCGCGGCTGCGCGGCTCGGCGGCGTGCCCCAATCGATGATTCGGACGCCTTCGCCGTTCTCTTCGTACCGCATGCCGAAGTTCAATCCTTCACGCTCCAGGAGTTCCGCGATCTCCTGCAGCGACTTCTTCCCGAAGTTCTTGACCTGGAGGATCTGATTCTCTGTCTGGCGTACCAGGTCTCCGAGGGTGCGGATGTTCGAGTTCTTCAGGGAGTTCACCGAACGGACCGAGAGTTCGAGGTCGTCGATGGCGGCCTTGAAGAGCTGCGCGAGGCGGGCCGCGTCGCCGCCACCGCCCTCTCCTCCCATCGACATCGGCGCCGAGGCGTGCGACCCGAAGGAGGCGAAGTACTGGAAGTGCGTCTGCGCGAGCGCCGCCGCGTAGCTCACCGCCTCTTCCGGGGCGATGGTCCCGTTCGTCTCGACCGTCAGCGTGAGGCGGTCGTAGTCGGTGCGCTGACCGACGCGGGTTTCCGCGACGGTGAAGTTCGCACGGCGCACGGGGTTGTAGATCGAGTCGACCCGCACGAGGTCGATCGGGAGTCCGCGATCGACGACATGCTGCTCGGACTCGACGTAGCCGCGCCCCTTGTTGATGTACAGCTCGACGTTGATGTCGCGCGCGTCCTGCAGCGTGAAGAGGTGGTGGTTCGGGTTGACGACCCGCACGCTCCCGTTCTCCTCGATGTCGCCCGCGGTGACGGGCCCTGCCTCGGACTTGCCGATGCGGAGCACGGTCTCCTCGACGTCGTCGGCCATGCTGAGGACGAGCGTCTTCAGGTTGCCGATGATCTGGTGGACGTCTTCAACCACGCCGGCGATGGTCTGGT
Organism: Gemmatimonadota bacterium; assembly: GCA_027346425.1. Lineage (GTDB taxonomy): Bacteria > Gemmatimonadota > Gemmatimonadetes > Gemmatimonadales > Gemmatimonadaceae > SCN-70-22. The sequence continues at coordinate 1,826 of DAIESF010000305.1, forward strand.
GCTCGTGCACCACGCCATCGATCCGGAAGCCCCAGACCGCAGCGCCGCGGAGCGACGACAGCAGCATGCGGCGCATGGCATTGCCGAGCGTGTGGCCGTAGCCGCGCTCGAGCGGTTGCAGGATGAATTCCGCGACATAGGGGGCATCGTCCCGCTTCTTGACCTCGATGAGGTGGGGACGAACCAGGCCCTTCAGGTCGATCGCTTGTGACATGTATCAGTGCTCGGTGCGGTCATACCGGGGCCGCGCCCCGGCAACGCCCCACCCCGCCCCTAACGCGCGGTGGGCTCGTACGAGAGTTAGGGTCTCGACCAATCGGATAAACCAGAAGACGAGAGGACGAGAAGACGAGAAGACGAGGAGATTGCGCTCCCGGCGTCCCGCCAACTCTTACTTCGAGTACAACTCGACGACCAGCTGTTCCTGGGCGGCGATCGGGATGTTCGGGCGCGACGGGCGCTCGAGCATGCGACCCGAGAAGGTGTCGCGATCGACCGCGAGCCACGACGGGGAGGCCCCGCGCGTCGCCTGCTCCATCGCGCCCTGCACCAGGATCATCTCGCGCGACTTCTGCCGCACGCGCACTTCCTGGCCCGGAGCCACGACATAGCTGGGGATGTCGACCGTCTTGCCGTTGATCTCGACGTGACGGTGACGGATGAGCTGGCGCGCCGACTTGCGGCTGGGCGCGAAGCCCATGCGGTACACGAGGTTGTCGAGGCGGCTTTCGAGCGCGGCGAGGAGGTTGTGCCCGGTGATCCCCGGGAGCTTCGACACCTTCTCGAACACGTTGCGGAACTGCGTCTCGCTGACCCCGTAGATGCGCTTGATCTTCTGCTTCTCGCGCAGCTGCTTGGAATATTCCGACGACTTGCGGCGGCGCGACTGCGACTGGCCGTGCTGACCCGGGGGATACGGACGACGCTCGACCGGGCACTTCTCGGTGAAGCACTTCGTCCCCTTGAGGAACAGCTTCGTCCCCTCGCGGCGGCACTGACGGCAGGAGGCTCCCGTGTAGCGCATGGCTCAGACCCTCCGGCGCTTCGGGGGACGGCAGCCGTTGTGCGGAATCGGCGTGACGTCCTTGATCGACTTCACCTGCAGGCCGGCCGACGCGAGCGCCTGAATGGCCGACTCACGACCGGAGCCGGGCCCCTGGACGCGCACATGCACTCGACGGACGCCGGCGGTGAGCGCTTCGCGCGCGCACTGCTCGGCCGCTACCGTCGCCGCGAACGGCGTCGACTTCTTGGAGCCCTTGAATCCTGCCTTGCCGGACGTCCCCCACGAGATGGCATTGCCATGCATGTCGGTGATCGTCACCAGCGTGTTGTTGAAAGTCGCGTTGATGTGGGCGACACCCTCCGCCTCCACGACGCGCTTGGTCTTTTTCCCGGTCGCCATACTACTTCGTCACCTTCTTCTTGCCCGCGATCGCGCGACGCGGTCCCTTCTTCGTGCGCGCATTGGTGTGAGTGCGCTGGCCGCGCACGGGGAGCCCACGGCGATGACGGATCCCTCGGTACGAGCCGATGTCCATCAGTCGCTTGATGTTCATCGCGATCTCGGTGCGCAAGGCACCCTCGACGCGATAGTCCTTTTCGATCACCTGACGGAGCTTGTTCACGTCGGCGTCGGTCAGGTCGCGCACGCGCAGGTCCGACGAAACCCCGGTCTTGCCGAGAATCTCCTTCGACACTGCACGGCCAATCCCGAAAATGTACGTCAACCCGATCTCGACCTTCTTGTCGCGAGGGAGATCTACACCAGCAATACGCGCCATGATTAGCCCTGCCGCTGCTTGTGCTTAGGGTTACGCTTGCAAATGATGCGTGTGACGCCGCTGCGCTTCACGACTTTGCAGTGCTCGCAGATGGGCTTCACGCTGCTACGGACTTTCACCGGAGGCTCCGAATCGAACCGAAGGTAACAAACGAAAAATCGGACAAGACACCAAGAATAGACAGGACGTCCCCACGATGCAAGGGATCGAAAGGCCCAAAATCACGTACTGGTGCGGGATTACACCCTCCGACACGCACCCTCATCCATCGCCTCTCCACCACCTCACCTACCGCAGCACCCGCCGCCTCGGCCTCACGCGCCCGAGATCTCGCGCCGGACCCGCTCCATCGCCGCAGCAGGATCCGCCGCCCCGGTCACCGCCCGCCCCAGTACAAGATATCGCGCCCCCGCTCGAACCGCCCCGCCGGGCGTGACCACGCGCGCCTGATCGTGCACCTCCCCCTCGGCAAACCGGATCCCCGGCACGAGGGGGGAGAGCCGCTCCCCAAAGAGACTGCGAACCCGCGCCGCCTCCAGCCCGCTGCAGACGATCCCGTGGACCCCGGCCTCGGCCGCCAGCCCGGCCAGACGTTCCACCTCAGTCTCAACGGAGAGCTCCCCCTCCCGCCCCCACGCCGCGGCCACCCCCGCCGCGTCGAACGAGGTCAAGATCGTCACCGCCAGGATCCCGCACCCCTCCCCAGCCCCCTCCACCGCGGCATGCATCATCTCCACCCCTCCCGACGCGTGCACGGTGAGCAGCGAGGCTCCCAGTCGTGACGCCGAGCGGGCCGCCCCGCGGACCGTGTTGGGGATGTCGTGCAGTTTCAGGTCGAGGAAGACCTCGTGCCCCAGTTCGCGGATCGCTCGCACCACGTCCGGGCCGGCGGCGGTGAACAGCTCGCTCCCCACCTTGTAGAACCGGGAGCTGTCCCCCAGACGCCCCACGATGGCCAACGCCTCCGCGGTGCTCGAGACATCGAGGGCGACGATCGGGATCGCGTTCATGCTGGCCACTCCAGGCTTCCGGTAATCTCGGTCAGCGACCGCACGCCATATCGCTGGCACCACTCGTCCAGCCCGCGCACCACTCGCGCCGGTTGACGCGGGTCGCGGAGCCCGGCCGTTCCCATCGCCACGGCCTGCGCCCCGGCGATCAGGTACTGAAGCGCGTCCTCGGCGGTGGTGATCCCGCCGACCCCGATGATCGGGGCCCGCGTTGCCTTCCACACCTTCCACGTCGCCAGGACGCCGATGGGGAGGAGCGCAGGGCCACTCACTCCCCCCGTTCCGAAGCCGAGTGCCGGACGCCGCCGCGCGACGTCGACGACCATGCCCGGGAAGGTGTTCACCAGCGTCAGCCCCGTCGCGCCGTTCTCCAGTACGATCCGCGCCGCGCCGGCAGTGTCGACCAGGGTCGGTGAGAGCTTCACGAAGATCGGGGCCGAGGTTTCGGCCCGCGCTCGCCGTACCACCTCGGCGAGCGCCGACGGATCGGCGCCGAATTCCATCCCCCCTGCCTTCACGTTCGGGCAGCTGACGTTCAGCTCGTAACCATCCTTCCCCGGCGCGTCGTCGAGCCGTGCGATGACGCGGGCAAAGTCTTCGATCGCGTTGCCCACCACGTTGACCAGAACGCGGGCCCGGGAGAGCGAGCGGGCGAGCCAGGGGAGGTGGGTGCGCCGTACCTCCTCGACCCCGGGATTGGCGAGCCCGATGGCATTGATCATCCCGCCCGGGAATTCGGCCACGCGGGGGGCCGGCGCTCCCTTGCGCACGTCGAGGCTCACGGCCTTGGTCACGATGCCGCCGAGTGCATCGAGCGTCGCGACCTCATCGAGCTCGTCGCCGTACGCCGCGGTTCCCGCGGCCAGCCAAACGGGATTCTGCAGCGCGATCCCGCCGAGCGAGACCGCAAGAGCGGCGCTGTCCCGGTCGCTCACGGCGTCCCACCGCTGGTGCGTCGCGTCGTGTAGCGCGCGAGGTACGCCATCGTTGCGTCGGCGATGGCGTCGGCGAGTTCCCGCTGGCCGCGCGCGCCGGAGATGTACGCCGCCTCGGCCGGGTTCGTCCCGAAGCCAATCTCGACGAGCACCGATGGCATGAAGGCGCCGACGAGGACGACGAAACCGGCCTGTTTGACTCCGCGACTCGTCCCGGGGTGCACGACCTTCAGCGCCTCCTGTACCGTTTCGGCGAGGTCGCTCGATTCGCGGAGGAATTCGTTCTGCTTCATGTCGTTGAGAATGAAGCTGAGCGCGTCGCCGTCGCCCGCTTCCGCCTCGACCTCATACTTCATCGCCTCGTTCTCCAGGGCGGCGACGCGCCGTTCGTCATCGGTCTTCGCCTCAGAGAGGAAGTACGTCTCGAAGCCGCGCGCCCCCGCCGGGTTGCGCCACCGTGGATTGGCGGCATTCACGTGAATGGAGAGGAAGAGATCGCCGTGGTTGCGATTGGCGATCCGTCCGCGGTCGGCGAGGGCGATGAGGGTGTCGGTACTGCGGGTCATCACGACCTCGACGCCGCGGCGCGTCAGCTCATCGCGCAATCGCTTGGCGACCGAGAGGGTGATATCCGCCTCGAACACCTTGCGGCTGGCGCCAAGGGGGCCGCGCATCCCCCGATCACGTCCGCCGTGTCCGGCATCGACGACCACCACGGTGCGTCTCGTCGCGGCCGCGCGAGGGGGCGCGGCCCGCGGCGGTGTCGGGCGCGCCTTCGCCGAAGCACCCGCCGACCCGGCGCTCGCCGACCCGGCGCCGGCCGGCGACGCCCGATCCTCATTGGGTCGGCGGTCGGCGACAACCGGAGTGAAGCGCCGAAGCTCGCCGAGACGGGCGTCGTAGAGGTATCCAGTCGCGACGCGCGGGAGTACGTCGGTCAGGAGCGAGAGCGGGAGATAGAGGATCCCATCGAGCACCGTCGGTGCAGCGGCGAGCGGCTCGGTTGCCCCGCGCACCTTGGCGAAGGCGAGACCGGTCGTGAGCTGCAGCTCGGTGCCGCCGACCACCAGGCGAAAGCGCCCCAACGCATCGCGCAGGAGGACCGCGCCTAACGGCGAGAGCAGCTCGTCGCTCCGCACCATGGCCCCGAGACGAGTGGAGACGACGGGAATGCTGCTGCTGCGCTCCCCGGCGTGCACGGTGAGCGCGGCCGGTAGCTCGGCGCCCTGCTGGAGCAGGACGAGGGCGGCGAGCAGCGCGATCATCGGCGGCGCATGGCGCGGGCGATCTCGCGATCGGCATCGCGCTTCCGGGAGTCGTCACGCTTGTCGTGCAGCTTCTTCCCCTTCCCAAGTGCGATGCGGACCTTGGCGCGTCCGCGCACGAAATACAGTTCGAGTGGGACCAGGGTGAGCCCTTCACGCTCGACGGCACCGATGAGGCGACGGATCTCCCGCTTGTGCAGGAGGAGCTTCCGCAGGCGCGTCGGGTCGTGGTTCACGTAACCGCCACGCTCGTACGGCGCGATGTTCACGTTGAGGAGGTACACCTCGCCGTCGCGCACGATGCCGTAGGCGTCGGAAATGTTGGCCTTGCCATTCCGGAGCGACTTGACCTCAGTTCCGGTCAGGACGAGTCCCGCCTCCCACGTCTCGAGGATGTGGTAGTTATGGCGCGCGTCGCGGTTTCGCGCGACGGTCACGACATCGGGCGCTTCAGTCTTCTCGGCCATCTCGGTTGGTTGGGTGCTCGCGGAACTATCACCCGGGATCGACGATCCGGGTTCCCGCCTGGCACGGTCGGCCCGCGAGAGAAAGTAATCGGTGGCCGGGCGCCGTGCGGCTCGCGCCACCATGTAACCTGATACGGCGCGTTGACTTGGCATCGGTGGGCCGATAGCTTCCCGTCCCCCGCACCACTCGATGTTCGAGCAGCGCGGGGCAATGCGTTCGTGGCGGAACTGGTAGACGCGCCGGTCTCAGAAGCCGGTGGGTAACACCCATGGGAGTTCGAGTCTCCCCGAGCGCACTTTCCTGGAAATGATCGCGGCGCGGCACCCGTCGAGGGGCCGCGCCGCTTCCTGTTGGAGGGACGTTCCCCGGTTCCTCAGCGTCCGATTTGTGACGGCGGAATGTCGTCGGGGAGCGACGGGGCGCCGAACGATTTCCGGAGAGCGTCGTTGGCCTCCCCGACGTAGCGGGCCATGATGTCTCCTGCCCTCACGATCATGTCATCGCTGGCCCGCAGCGTCCCCGCGATGAAGAGGAGTGCCCGGCCGAGTCGGGCCCCGGTCCCCTCAGACGGCGAGCGCGACGTCAGGACCTCGCGATAGGTCGTGAGGCGGTCGTTGAACTGGCGCTCGGCCACCTTGAGCATGGCGGGGGCGACGTTTCGGTCGGCCTGGACGGCACTGGCCAGATCGCGGGCGACGAGCGACCCGGTGCGATCGTCGAGTGCGTCGCGCTGCGCCACCACGAGGCCGAGCGCGCGGCGTGCGTATCGTAGTTCCCACGCGGCGTGATCGGCGTCCCCGGCGCACGCCGCCCCCGCGAGCCATGCCACGTCGTCGGCATCGGGTTCGGACATGAGCGCGTCGACGTACGCCGCCAGTCCGCGCTTGAGGCGACGCTCGGAGCGCCACTCGTCGAAGAGACGCGGCGACATCGCGCGCGCTTCCTGTGTTTAGGCCTGCAGGACCGGAAGGCCGACCCGCGCACGCACGGCCGGCTCATCGAGGAGGAGGTCGGCGAGTCGCACGCTGTCGAGGGCGTCGTCGATGCGCTGCTGCAGCATCATCCAGACCGGCCGAATGCTGCAACTCTGCGACTCGGAGCACCGTTCTTCCGCGACGGGGTGCGAGACGCAGTGCAGGTCGAACGTTCCATGCTCGGACGCCGAGATCACCTCGCGCACAGTGACGTCGAGCGGGTCGCGGGCGAGGATGTAGCCGCCCTTGGCCCCGCGGGTGCTGGTGACGATGCCGGCGCGGCGCAGGCGGAGCAGGATCTGCTCCACGTAGTCAGCCGGAAGTCGCTCGCGCGCGGCGAGGTCGCGACCCGTCACCGGCCCTTCGCCGTGGCGACGCGCGAGGTGCAAGGCGCAAATGAGGCCGTATTCCGCCCAGGTGGTGATCCGCATGCGGCGAAATATAGAAGGCGAGCGGACGAGAAGGCGAGAAAAAAACGCCCGTCTCGTCCCCTACCCTGCCGCGACCGCGCCGTGTTCGCCCCCGGGTACCCCGATCTCGGTCATCTTCCGCAGGTCGAGGACGGCATCGATCCGGCCGGCGGGGAGGATTCCCTCGCGCTCGACGAGGTCCCGGATGAGAACCCCTTCCCTCACCGAGCGCTTGCTGATGTCAGCGGCTGCGGCGTAGCCGATCTGCGGGGCCAGGGCTGTGGCGAGGGCGGCCGAGCGTTCCACCCAGTACGCGCACATCTCGCGGTGCGCTTCGATCCCCTTCACGCACTTGTCGGTGAGGACGTTTACGGCGTTCGTGAGGATCTGCATCGAGAGCAGCACGTTGTGCGCGATGACGGGCATCATCACGTTGAGTTCGAGCTGCCCGTGCTCCGAGGCGATGGCGACGGTCGTGTCGCACCCCATCACCTGGAAGCAGACCTGGTTGACCATCTCCGGGATCGACGGATTGATCTTTCCCGGCATGATCGACGACCCCGGTTGCACGGCGGGGAGGACGATCTCGTCGATCCCGGTGCGCGGCCCCATGACCATCAGGCGGAGGTCGCTCGCGATCTTGGAGAGGTCGATGGCCATGCCGCGAAGCGAGGCAGAAAAGGCGGCCACGTCGCCCATGCTCTGCATGAGCTGGATCCGGTCCTCGCCGATGCGGAGTTCGAGCCCGGTGATGGCGCGCAGGTGCTCTATCATCAGCGCCGGGTACTCCTTCTCGACCGTCACTCCGGTACCGACGGCACTCCCGCCAATGCCCAGGTCGCGCAGGTAGTCCGCCGCTTCGTGAATGCGACGCGTCGCGCGGTCGATCGAGCCGGCGTACGCGGTGAACTCCTGGCCGAGGCGGATGGGCATGGCGTCCTGCAGGTGCGTGCGCCCCGCCTTCACGATGTCGTCGAACTCGCGCCCCTTGGCGGAGAGGGCGTCGCGCAGTCCGTCAAGTGCCGTGACCAGCGCCGAGAGTCGCGACAGTGCGGCGAGGCGGATGTTGGTCGGGATCGTGTCGTTGGTGCTCTGCGCCATGTTCACGTGGTCGTTGGGGTGCACCGGCGTGTACTCGCCGCGGCGGCCGCCTAACAACTCGTTGGCGCGATTGGCCAGGACCTCGTTGACGTTCATGTTGTGGCTCGTCCCCGCTCCGGCCTGGTAGGGATCGACCACGAACTGCTCCCGGTGCTCACCGGCGAGGACTTCGTCGGCCGCCGCGACGATGGCATCGGCGCGCCTGGCGTCGAGGCGCCCGGTCTCCTTGTGGGTGAGCGCGGCCGCCTTCTTGATCCAGACCTGCGCGACGACGAACGGTTCCAGTGGGCGGAGACCGCTGATGGGGAAGTTCTGGATCGCGCGGAGCGTCTGCACGCCGTACAGGGCGTCGCCAGGGACCTCGAGCGTGCCTAACGGGTCCTTCTCGGTTCGGGTCTGTGGCATGCGACCCCCAAGGCGGAGGGTGGGCGACAGCTCGGCGGCGCCCCGAGCGGGGCGCCGCCGAGCGCCGCGTTACGGCGTCGGGGTCGGGACGACGAAGGTCGAGATGAGCTCCATGGCCCCGTCGGTGACGGCGACGATCGAGGTACGCAGGCGCGTGATGACGACCGCCCGATTCACGTTGGTGGTCGCCGACCAGGCCTGGTGCTGGCGCAACGGAATGGAATCCACTCCGTCATCGGTGTAGGCGCAGCGGATCTCCTGCGTCTTGGCGCTGGTACCGGCAGGCGTGTACTGCAGCGAGATGATCAGCGCGCTGTTGGCGTCGGTCGCCGCGGTCCACTTGAGCGGGATCGACGTCGTGGACGGGGTGATTGGGTCGATGGTGAAGGGCTCGGCGCTGCGCCCGCGAACCTCGGAGGCCGGGAAGCCGCCCGCCACTCCGGGGACCGTGATGACGACCGAGTCGCCCGGCGTGTAGGGGATCGTCGTCCCGCTTCCGAGGGAGTAGGTGAGGGAGCCGGTCGAGCTGACGCGCGGGAGCGGGGTCGTGGTCGCCCCGATCTTCGCCGCAACGCTCTCTCCGGCGTCGAGGAAGGTCACGCCGGTGAAGTTGCTGCTGGTCGGCGGGGTATAGTCGCCCACCGCGAAGCAGGAGTCGGTCCTGATGCGAGCGTCGGGAACCGAAGTGATCGATCCACGGAAGAACGACGCACTGGGGGCAACCCGATACTCGCCGGTGTTGCTGCGCAGCGCGGTCACGTTGATGAAGCCCCACTTCTGCTGCGAGGGCGAGAAGCCGACCGTGGTATCGCACGCGGTCACGAGAGTGGCGGCGGCCACCAGGGCAGCGAGGGCACGGGGGACGGTGCGAGCCGGACGAGAAGAGGGCATCAGCGGAATCACAGTAAGAGACGGCGTCAGCGACGCGGAGGTTCGTGCTGGAATGGGACACCCGGGCCGCGAGGAGTTCCCGACATCCCGCGGGAAATGAGCGGGAAGACGGCGAGCGCGGCGGCGCCGAGCATCCCGACGCCGAGGAGGGCGACGCTCACGGCGTGGAGCCGGCCGAAGGCCACTCGGCGATCATCGGCGGGATCGACGGCCTCGATATTCGGGCCAAGGGCGGCGCGCAGGCGCTGGATGCGTGGTGCGACGACGAGCTGCGCCCCTAACGAGGCAATCACGATGACGACGGCGGCCCCGCGACGCCACCCCGTGCTGCCGGGCAGCATTGCGGCGCCGACGATGGCGCCACT
>DAIESF010000306.1 GCA_027346425.1 Gemmatimonadota bacterium
GGCAGCTGCATCGGCATGTGCAGCTGGCGACGGAGGGCGGGGCACCGGCGGTCTTCCTGGCCGCGCGCGATGTCCATCTCGACCTCGGCGGAATCGCGAAGGGATACGGCGTCGATCGGTCCGTCGAGGCACTGCGGGGCATGGGGGTGACCAACGCGATGGTGAACGTGGGCGGCGACCTCTATGCGATGGGCTCGGCCCCGGGCGGCGATCCGTGGCGCGTCGGCATCCAGTCGCCCGTTGATCCCGGGGCGCTGATCGGCGTCCTCGACGTGCACGACCGGGCGGTCGCCACGTCGGGTGACTACGAGCAGTTCTTCCGGTACCGTGGGATCCGGTACCACCACCTCATGGACCCGGCCACCGCCGCCCCCTGGCGCACGGCCGTTCATAGCGTGACCGTCGAAGCCGCCAGCTGCATTGATGCCGATGCGGCGGCGACGACGGTGTTCGGCATGACGAGCGAGCGCGCACGCACCGTGTTGGCCGTACGGGCGCACGGTGCGCGTGTCGTCTCGTGGGGATGATTCGGCTGGTGCCGTCGTGCCCCACTGGGGCGGGTGCGGCGGGACCCCCGGCGAGCTAGTCGCAGAGGGCCCAATGATTCAGCAGCACATGTACTGCAACGGGTGTCACCGAGACGTCCGTGTCCTCATGACCGATCCGGTCGAGGAAGACGCGCAAGCCAACGTGCGCGACCCTGAACTGATCTGCCTGGAGATCGGCGAGTGGTGCAACGGCCAGCTCTGTCCGCTCGGGGCGTCGGCGCCGAGTGCGATGGTCACCCGGCTGATCCACAGCGGACTCCCGCTCGACAGCCTCACGACGGTGCGCCGGTTCTGCCAGGATTGCGGCGTGGATAGCGACTTCGCTCTCTACGGGGGCAACATGGAGTCGTGCGTGGTGTGCGGGACATCGCGGCTGCGCCTCAAGGCAGACTGAACGCCGAAGGGGGACGAACGGCGTGAACCCGTCCGCCCCCCTGCACCCGCGACGCGCGACCTACAGCTGCTTGATCTCCGAGACCAGCTTGGTCAGGCTCGACTTGGCGTCACCGAAAAGCATCGACGTCTTGGGAGCATAGAACAACTCGTTCTCGATCCCGGCAAAGCCCGCGCCCATCGACCGCTTGAGGACGATGCAGCTCTTCGCCTTGTCGACGTCGAGGATCGGCATTCCGAAGATCGGCGACGAGGGATCGTTGCGGGCGGCCGGGTTCACGACGTCATTGGCGCCGATCACGATCGCCACGTCGCAGTTCTCGAACTCGGAGTTGATGTCTTCCATCGCGAACAGCTTGTCGTAGGGGATGTTGGCTTCCGCGAGCAGGACGTTCATGTGCCCCGGCATGCGCCCGGCCACCGGGTGGATCGCGTACTTCACCGTCCCCCCCTTTTTCTCCACCAACTCCGCCAGCTCGCGCACCGTGTGCTGCGCCTGGGCGACCGCCATGCCATAGCCGGGGACGACGATCATCGACTGCGCGAATGCCAACTGGATGGCGGCATCCTCGGCCGTGATCGACTTCACCGTCAGGCCGGCCGCACTCTTCCCCGACGCCGCCGTCGACCCACCAAAGGCGCCGAACAGGACGTTGGCCAGCGACCGGTTCATCGCCTTGCACATGATCTGCGACAGGATGATGCCTGACGAGCCGACCAGTGCGCCGGAGACGATGAGCACGTCGTTCTTGATCACGAAGCCGGTCATCGCTCCCGCCAACCCGGAGTACGAGTTGAGGAGCGAGATCACCACCGGCATGTCGGCGCCGCCGATCGGGATCGTGAGCAGCACGCCGAGGGCGCGGCTCAGGAAACAGACGGCGTAAAACGGCCAGAGCATGGCGTCGGGCGTGTACAGCTGGTACGCGCTCAGGGCGACGATTGCCACGAATACGAGCGCGTTGAACGTCTTCTGGGCAGGGAAGGTGATCGGCTTTCCGGTCATCACTTCCTGCAGCTTGGCCCAGGCGATCATCGAGCCGCTGAAGGTCACCGCGCCAATGAGGAGCGAGAGCTGGATCGTGATCCCGGTGTCCATCGGGATCTGCTCGCCGGTGAGTTCCGACTTGAGGAACTCGGCGCCGCCGACCAGCAGAGACGCTGCGCCGCCGAACCCGTTGAGGAGGGCGACCATCTGCGGCATCGAGGTCATCTTCACCGCGCGTGCCATCCACCATCCCACCGCCGATCCCACGACCAGTCCGCCCACCAGGGCGGCGGGCGACAGGATCTCGAGCTCGAGCATCGTCACCACGATGGCGATGAGCATGCCGACGCCGGAGATGGCGTTCCCCTTTCGTGCTGTTGCCGGGCTTTGGAGTTTCTTGAGCCCGATGATGAAGAGGACGGCCGCGACGAGATAGAGCAGCCGTACGATGGAGGGGGACATCACTTCGTGTCCTCCTTCCTGAACATCTGCAGCATGCGGTCGGTGACCGCGTAGCCGCCCACCACGTTCATCATGGCGAAGACGACCGCGAGAAAGCCGAGCACGGTGGAGATCCACCCGAGTCCGGCCGCGGCGACGATGATGGCGCCGACGACGGTGATGCCGGAGATCGCATTGCCGCCCGACATGAGCGGCGTGTGCAGCGTCGGTGGCACGCGCCCGATGAGCTCCGCGCCGAGGTAGGTCGCCAGCACGAAGATGACGATCCCGGTGATCAGTGCATCAGTCATGGGAATCTAGAAGACGAGAAGACGGGAAGACGGGAAGACGAGAGGCGCTGGCGCCATCAGGCACGCGAGGCTCCGTCGTGAGCGACACACATGGGGGCGACGATTTCGTCCTCGAGCTTGAGGGCGAGCGCGCCTTCCTTGGTGGTGATGTGCTGGAGCAACGTGAGGACGTTCTTGCTGAACATCACGCTGGCGTGGAACGGAATGGAGCTCGGGAGGTTCACCGCCCCCACGATCGTGACGCCATTCACATCCGTCACTTCGCCAGCCTTGGTCAGCTCGCAGTTCCCGCCGCTCTCGGCCGCCATGTCGACCAGGACCGTTCCCGGGCGCATGGTGTGCACCATTTCGGCGGTAATGATCCGCGGCGCGGGACGCCCCGGAATCTGCGCGGTGGTGATGATGATATCCTGCGTCTTGACGTGCTCGGCGAGGGCGGCGAGGGTCTTGGCCTTCTCTTCCTCGGTCTGCTCGCGCGCGTATCCGCCAGCTGCTTCGGCATCCTTCTGCGGCTCGGGGCCAATGAAGGTGGCGCCGAGGGAGAGGACCTGCTCGCGCGCCGCGGCGCGGACGTCGTAGCCCGACACCACCGCCCCGAGGCGGCGGGCCGTGGCGATCGCCATCAGCCCCGCCACCCCGGCGCCAACCACGAAGGCCTTCGCCGGCGGGATGTTGCCTGCCGCCGTCGTCAGCATGGGGAGGAGCTTGGGGGTGTGCATCCCCGCCAGCAGCACCGCCTTGTAACCGGCGACGGTGGCCTGCGACGAGAGGATGTCCATGGACTGGGCGCGCGTGATGCGTGGAACACGCTCCAGCGCCAAGGCGGTGACGCGTCTCGTGTTGAGCGCCTGCAATGTGTCGGCGCTGGTGGACGGCTGGAGGAGGGAGATGAGGAGCGCGCCTTCCCGCACCAGTGCCGATTCGGCGGGGGTGGGGCGCTGCACCTTGCAGATCACGTCGCAGTCACCGAGCACCGCGTTCGCGTCATCGGCCAACTCGGCGCCGGCGGCGACGTAGGCATCGTCAGGAATGAATGCGGCCGTGCCGGCCCCCCGTTGCACGCGTACTTCTATACCACCCTTCCTGAGGCGCGACACGCTCTCCGGGACCAGGGCCACCCGCCGTTCACCGGCGGTGGTTTCGCGAGGGACTCCTATGCGCATGTCGAAAGATCCAGGGTCGAAAGGACGCGGGATTCTGTGATATCGCGCAGGCGCGCACAAGACGGAAAATCCCCCGGCGGGTCGGTGGGAAACCGGAACCGCCAGGGGATCCCTGCCGCCGCGCCGCGCGGTCCTATTGGGGGAGGTACTTGGCCGGGATTTCGTTGCCGGGGCGCTCCGAGTCCCAGAAGATCCCCACGACCCACCAGCGATCCCCGTCCCGCAGCAGCTGGATCGAGTTGATCCCGCGCGCGAACGGCTTTTCCGAGAGGTCGGCGGTCCGGCGCGACTCATAGGTGGAGAAGACGTGGGTGACGTTGCCGTACGACTCGGTCACCCGATGGATCTCGCGCTCGAAGAACCCCATCTGCTCGAGGCGCGCCCCGGCCGCGTTGACGTAGTCATCGGCGCTCCACATCACCACGTCGGCCTTGCCGTTAGGCAGGACACGCGCCGGCATCAGGCGGGCGTTGGGGGCCATGATCGAGCGGAAGCGGTTCCAGTCGCGCTTGGCGCCGGCCGGACCCGAGATGACGTCGTACAGCGTCTTGATGATCGCGTCCACCGACGCCACATCGGCCGCGTTGGCGGCGGGGCGGGGGAGTGTGTCCACCGACGGCGGGCGCACGGCGGGCGCCTGGGCCACGAGCGCAGCCGGCGACGCCAGGACGATCGTGCCGAGCAGGAAGGGACGAAGGAATGACATGCGGAAGGGAGCTGGAGGACGATCGCGTGCCGGCGTCCGCCGGCGACACAGCGAGGCCGGGTGCCACGACGAGCGCCCGCCTGCCGGCCGCGGAAAGCTACGCGCGTCCCAGCCACTCCACCATCGCGCGTCCGAACGCCGGGAGGTCGCCCGGGACCCGGCTGCTGAGCAGGTTCCCATCGACGACCACCGGCGCGTCCACCCAATCGGCCCCGGCGTTGACCAGGTCATCGCGAATGCCGACCGTACTCGTCAGGCGGCGTCCGCGCACGATCCCCGCCGAGATCAGGATCCACGGGCCGTGGCAGATGGTCGCCACCATGCCACCGGCACCGTGCACCTCGCGGACCAGCTGCAAGATCGCCGGGTCGCGGCGCAGCTTGTCCGGTGCCCATCCGCCCGGGGCGATGATCCCAGCCAACTCGTCCGCCGCCCATTCGCGCGCGTTTCCGTCGACCTTGCACGGATAACCGTGCTTGCCGCGATATGACGGATCGCCGAGTCCGGCCAGCGGCACCGTGTAGCCGGCCTCTTCCAGCCGCAACTTCGGATACCAGACCTCCAGGTCCTCGTACTCCGGACCGACGAGAATAAGAATGGTCCCCGATGCCATGCCGCGCCTCGCGAGGTAGGAGCGCCACTCCGTGCGGCGCTCCCCAGAGTTGGGGCCTCCTGCCGCCTCGCGCAAGCGGGGGCATCCATGGCAATGCGGCCGGAAATCAGGACAGCCATGCGGACTCGGCTCCCGTCCGGCGCGCACAGCTCAGGGACGGTACGTCACGCTCAGGTAGGGACGGATCTTCTCCTTGTAGGGATCGTCCATCGAGTACCCGATCCCGAACCGCACGCGCGTTCCCGGGACGCGCGCGAATCCGATGGTCGGGAAGTCCCATTCCTGCTCGGCCCCCAGGACACGCTGGTAGCGGGTGAGCTTGTCGCCGGCCGCGACCCACAGGGCGTAGGGCTGGAAGCCGGCGATGCGCGTCGAGAGCTTGCCGATCCCCAACTTTCGCCCCGAGGCATATCCTACCGGGACCGAGGGGAGCGAGACTCGTTGCGACATGTACGCGCGGTCGACGAAGGGGAGGTAGCCACCCCCCACCGCGAACTGCTCGAACGCGCGCCCGAAATCGCCGGGGCCCGCCGAGGTGGTCGAACCCACCGTCGCCTCTGCGCGCAGCGAGCGTCGCGGACCGCCTAACGCGATCGCACCGGTGGTGAGCCCCCGGCTCCAGGAATCACCCCCGGTCCCGCCTTCGGCCAGCTGTGCATACACCTGCGGGCTCACCGTCAGCCCCCGCACGGTCCACGTCAGGCGCCCACGCACGTCGGCGAAGCCCATCACGCGCCCGGCGCCGTCCAGCTGGTTCCCGTTCACCTGTCCCACGCTCCCCCCGGCCCGAAGCGCGTAGCC
>DAIESF010000311.1 GCA_027346425.1 Gemmatimonadota bacterium
GCCGCCGCCGAGCGCGGCGCACGCGCGCTGGCCGCAGGTCCATCCTGGCGCGACGGCCAGGCGATGAGGACGAGGAGGGCGAGGACCGCGAGGGTGAGCACGCCCGTGGCGGCGAGGGTGATCGCGTCGCTGGTGATGAGATCGAACAGGTGAATGAGCAGGCGCATGGTTAGGCGGGAGCGCGGAAGTTGGCGAGTTCGGTGCGGAGCTTCCCGAGCGCCTTGGCGCGAATCTGGGAGACGCGCGACTCGGTGAGGTCGAGGACGTCGGCGATCTCGTGGAGCTTGAGCTCCTCGAAGTAGTACAGGGTGAGGACGATGCGCTCCTGGTCCTTGAGGCGCAGCAGCGCCTGCTTGAGGAGCACCTTCTCCTGCTCGCGATTGATGTCGTCCTCGACGGAGTTGTGCGCCTCGGAGCTGAGGGCCTCCGGGGGGAGGGCGGGCTGCCCGTCGTGGTCGCTGGGGGAGTGGTCGAGGGAGACCTGGACGGCACTCTCCGTGTCGGCCTGCCAGCGCCAGAGGGTGCCGACGTCGAGCCCGAGGTGCTCGGCCACCTCATTGTCGCTGGCGGGGCGGCCGAAGATGCGGGTCAACGTTTCGCGCGCCTGGGCGATCTCGCGCGCCTTGCGCCTGACGGAACGGGGGACGTGATCCTGCCGGCGGAGCTCGTCGAGGATCGCGCCGCGGATGCGCGGGACGGCGAACGTGGAGAAGGCGAGGCCGCGCGACGGCTCGAACGCCTCGAGGGCGTTCATGAGACCGATCGTGCCGCACGAGACCAGCTCGTCGAAGTCGGCGGGGGCGGCCAGGGCCCTGGACAATTGGCGGGCGACGTGGTGCACGAGGTTGAGGTTCTCCGTGAGGAGCCTTTCCCGTGCGACGAGGTCGCCGGTGGCGAGTGAGCCCCAGAGGTTCTCGGAAGCCATCTGATCAACCCTTCCGCAAGAGACGGTGCATCGGTGTGTGGGAGACCGCCGATTCGGCGAGGATGCGTTCGCCGATGGCGCGGACCGCAACGGCCGCAGTGGAGCCTGACGACGCCTCGGCGGTCCCCAGGCCGGCGGCGAGGGCGCTGCCGAAGTCGGGATCGTCGGGGATGGAACCGGCAAAGGGGACGGTGCGCGAGAGAAAGCGGACCGACGCGCCATTGAGGTACTCGTGCAACCGGTCGACCGAGTCCTCGGCCACCCGGTTGGCGACCACGTCGACGCGCACGCCGCTGGCGCGCTCGTGCAGGAGCTTGACCAGGGCGTAGGTCGCGACGAGCGAGACTCGGTCGCCGGCGGTGACGGCGAGGAGGCGCGATGCTCCGTCGGCGCAGGCCGCCACCAGCGACTCGGCGCTGGAGCCGGCGTCGAGGACGACGAGGTCGACGCTGGCATACAGCGACTGCACGCGTCGCATCAGGAGGCGGCGCTCCGTCGGGCGCAGTTCGTCCTCGCCGATGCTGGCGGGGAAGAGCGAGAGGCGCTCGGCGACGTGGACGAGCAGGTCGTGTGGTTCGCGATTGCCGCGAAGCTCGCCTAACGATCCAGTCGGTTCGACCCCCAACAGGTGGTGTAGTCCCCCGAGGCGCTGCCCGGCATCGACCAGCAGGACGCGATGTCCCTGTTCGGCCATCGTGGCGGCGAGGAGTGCGGCGACGGTGGAGGTTCCTACTCCGCCCTTGCCGCTTCCCACGGCGACGACGGCGGCGCGCGCAGGACTGGCCGCGCGCGCCGGTCCAGCCGGCGCCAGGTGGAGGGTGGTGGGGGGCGTCCTCATGCGGCGCGCGTCCCCGCGGCGGCAGTGACAAGGCCGAGCGCGCCAAGGATGCGGTTCCGCGATGGGTGCAGGTCGTCGGGGACCACCTGCCCGTCGGCGATCCAGCGGATTGGGAGATCGACGCGCGCCGCGACATCGGCGATGGCGCGCTCGTCGTGGAGTTCGTCGATCTTGGTGATGAGCGCGTGCGTCGGCCGGCAGGGCGCCAGCGCCTGCACCAGCGACGGGACCGCATCCGGGCGCATCGTCGCCGGGATCACGAGGTGTACCTCGTCAGGCGCAATGCTCCGCAGGAGCGACTGCCACTGGGCGTTGGCGTCGTGCGAGCGCGGCGAGCGCCCCGGCGTGTCGACGATGACGACATCGCGGTCGTCGATCCGCTTCATCGCCGCCGGGACCTCCTTGGCGTCGTAGGCCACCTCCAGCGGGAGGTTCATGACCTCGGCGTACTGCTGCATCTGCTCGAGCGCCCCGACCCGGTAGGTGTCGAGGGTGATGATGCCGATCTTGCGGCCGCCGAAGACGTTGCGGTGAAGGGCGAGCTTGGCGGCGACCGTCGTCTTGCCGGCGCCGGTGGGGCCGACGAGGGCGATGATGAGCGGGCCGCTGCGCCCGCGCCCCCCCTGTGCGCTGGGGAGCGACGGGAGGGTGGGCTCGAGGCGTTGCTTCAGCACCTGCAGGTCCTGCTGGCGGGCGGCGATGACCTCGACGCGCGTGATCCCCGCCTCCTTGTGGACGGCGCTGCGAATGATGAGGACGTCATCGCCTAACGCGCGCCGGGCGTCGTCGAAGACGCGGCGGAGGTCGGTGCCGTGGAAGGTCTCAAGCAGCATGGGTCAGCTCCCAGGTGGCGACGGAGTTCAGCTTCACAGTGGTGGGCAACTCGGCGAGCGAGATGACCGGGAGGGATGCGAGCACCGGCTCCACGAGGCGGCGCACGCCCACGCGTAGCGAGGGTGACGTGATGAGCGGCGGGAGCCGCCCCTCGCTCGCGTGCGTCGTGGACAGGAAGTTCAGTTCGCGCAGCAGGTCGGCGAGGAGGTCTGGGGTGAGCGGGGCCAGGCCGGCCGGCGCATTGCGCGGCGAGAAGAGTCCCATCAGCGACGCCTCGAGACGCGGCCCGATCGTGATCCCGCGCACCGCCCCTGAGGGGTCGGCGAACGACCGCGCGATGATGTTCGAGAGCGAACGACGCACGTGCTCGGTGAGGATCTCGGCGTCCTTCGTCTGCTCCACGCCGTCGCCGAGTGCCTCGAGGATCGTGACCATGTCGCGGATCGGGATGCGCTCACGCAGGAGGCGCTGCAGGACGCGGTGCAGGAGTCCCAGCGACACCTTGGCAGGAATGAGGTCGTCGACGAGGGCGGGATGGGTCCGCTTGAGCGTCTCGACCATCTCCTGCACGTCCTGCCGCCCGAGCAGCTCCGCGGCATTGACCTTGAGCGACTCCATCAGGTGGGTGGCGATGACCACTGCTGGCTCCACCACCACGTAGCCTAACGATTCCGCCTCCACGCGACGCGACGAGGCGATCCATCGGGCGGTGAGCCCGAAGGCGGGGTCGATCGTCTCGATCCCTTCGATGCCATGAATCACGGACCCGGTATCGAGCGCCAGGTGGAAGCGGGGCATGACTTCGGCGCGGGCGATCTCGGCCCCGCGCAGCTTGATCACGTATTCGTTGGCCGGGAGGTGCAGGTCGTCGCGGACGCGGATGGGGGGGATCAGGATCCCGACCTCCAGGGCCGACTGCTTGCGCAGGAGCTGGATGCGCTCGAGGAGATCGCCGCCCTGGCGTTCGTCGACGAGCGGGATGAGGGCGTAGCCGACCTCCAGCTCGATCGGGTCGATCTGGAGGAGGTCGCGCATCGGGTCAGCCGGCTTCTCCGGCGTGCGCTCGGCCTCCTCGGTGGCCGCCTGCGCCTGGGCCGTGCGACGCTCGGCCGCCGAGGTGGCCGCGCGCGCGAGGAAGAAGAGCGCCGCGCCTAACGCGAGAAAGGGGAGCTTGGGGAGCCCCGGGATGAGTCCGAAGGTCGTGAGCACCCCGGCTGCCACCAGCATCGCCCTCGGGTAGGCCGCCAGCTGCGCTGCCACCTGCGTCCCCATGCGCACCTGCCCCGACGCTCGGGTGACCATGATGCCGGCCGCGGTGGAGACGATCAGGGCCGGCACCTGCGCCACCAGCCCCTCACCGACGGTGAGGATGGTGTATTGCGATGCGGCCTGCGCGAGCGGGAGTCCGCGCTGGATGACGGCGATGAAGATGCCGCCAAGGATGTTGATGCCCGTGATGAGGAGCGCGGCGATCGCGTCACCCTTCACGAACTTGGAGGCGCCATCCATCGCACCGTAGAAGTCGGCCTGCCGCGAGATCTCCTCGCGGCGGCGACGCGCTTCGCCCTCGTCGATCAGGCCCGCCGACAGGTCGGCATCGATCGCCATCTGCTTGCCGGGCATCGCATCGAGGGTGAAGCGGGCGGCCACTTCGGCCACGCGACCGGCACCCTTGGTGATGACGATGAAGTTGATCCCGATGAGGATCAGGAAGAGGACGACGCCGACGGCGTAGTTGCCGCCAATGACGAACTGCCCGAAGGCCTGGATCACCTGACCGGCATGCCCCTCGCTGAGGATGAGGCGCGTGCTGGCGAAGTTGAGCCCGAGGCGGAAGAGTGTGAGGAGGAGGAGGAGGGCAGGGAACGACGAGAACTCCAGCGGCTCCACCGTCTGCATCGTGGTGAGGAGAACAACGAGCGAGAGGCCGATGCTCGTTGCCAGGAGCAGGTCGAGAATGATCGACGGGAGCGGGACGATCATGAGCCCCAGCACGAAGACCACCGCGATGGCCAGCCCCATCTCGGCGTTGCGCTTGGCGATCCCCTCGGGGGCGGGGAGTGTGCGGGCGGCGGTGCTCATGCGATCACCTGCTGCAGCCCCTGGCCGCGCGCGAGGCGGCGACGGATGACGAAGGCGAGGATTTCGGCGACGGCAACGTACATCTCACTCGGAATCATCTGTCCGACCTTGGCGCTGGCCAGCAGGGCGCGGGCGAGCGGACGGTTCTCGATGCAGGGAATGCCATGGTCGCGGGCGATGCCCTTGATGCGCTCGGCCACCTTCCGCTGTCCTATCGCCAGCACGATCGGCGCTGGCGCCTTGAATGGGTCGTATTGCAGGGCGATGGCGATGTGCGTGGGGTTGGTGATCACGACGTCGGCCTTGGGAACCGCTTTCATCATCTGGCGGCGGGCCAGGGCGCGACCGAACGAGCGGAGGCGCTGCTTCACCAGCGGGTCGCCATCCGTCTGCTTCGACTCTTCCTTGATCTCGTCGCGGCTCATCCGAAGCCCCTGCTCGAACTGCCAGACCTGGAACGCGTAGTCGAGCCCGGCGAGCGCGAGGTAGCAGAGTCCGGCCGTCGTGAGGAGCTTGACCGAGTACTTCACCGTCACGACGAGGAAGGAGAAGGTCGGTTCCTGCGTAAGGGCGAGGATGTCGTGCCACGCCGCGCCTAACGCGCTCTTCACCGCGAAGCCCACCAGCGCGAGCTTGAGGAGCGACTTGAAGAGGTCGGCGATGGACTGGATGCCGAGAACGCGCTTCGCGTTGCGGGCGGGCGACAGCTTGCTGAAGTCGGGGGAGAGCGGCTTGAGCGTGAGGACGCCGCGCGCCTGCGGGGCGGCGATCGCCAGTCCCATGAGCATGAGGGCGCCCCCCCACCCGCCAATGACGACGATCGCCCGCGTCCCGATGGAGCGAATAAGCGCCACCGCCGAGTCGGCGCCTAACGGGGCAGACCCGGTGGCCGCGATCCCATCGGCGAACATCGCCATGACCTGCCGGCCGAGCGTCCCCCCCATCAGGTTGAGGAGCATCGCTGCCCCGAGGAGGACGAACGAGGTCGTGAGCTCCTGCGAGCGCGGAATGCGCCCCTCGGCGCGCGCGTCGTCGCGCCGCTTCTGGGTCGGGGCCTCGGTCTTCTCCTGGTCGGCCAGTGCCATCTCAGCGGGCTCCGGCGCCGGCGAGGGCCGTGATGGCCCGGGTGAGCATGGCGTCGTACGACGCCTCCCATCCCAGGAACCAGGTGGCAATGAACGGGAGGGCGGCAACGAGGGTCCCGAGCCCCACGAGAATCTGGACCGGGAAGGCGAGCTGGAGGATCTGGAGCTGCGGGGCGGCGCGGCTCAGCACCGCCAGCGCCACGTTGGCGACCATGACGACCGCCACCACCGGTGCGGCGAACTGCAAGCCGAGGGCGAAGACCGTCGCACCTAACGAGACGAGGGCACGCATCCCGCCGGCGAGGTCGAGCGGCGTCCCCACCGGGAGGCGCTGGGCGCTGGCCGCCAGCGCGTCGAGCATCACCAGGTGCCCGTCGAGCGAAAGCACGAGGACGATGGCGAAGAGATGGACGAACTGCCCGAGGGCGGTGGACTGCTGCTGCGAGAGGGGATCCATGATCGCCGAGCCCGACAGCCCGATCTGGATCGACAGCAGTTCTCCCGCCGACTCCGCGGCGCCGATCAGGATCGCCGCGCCGAGGCCGAGGGCGAAGCCGACCAGTGCCTCGCCGACGACTGCGGCCGGCGTCAACTCAGGCGCTCGGGTGAGGTGCGCCTGCGCCACGGGGACCATCAGGATGGCGATGATGACGACCAACGCGCTCTTCACCGCCATCGGCACCGGGCGCGCCGAGAAGACGGGGGCCACAAGCACGAGCCCGCTCACCCGCGCCCCGAAGAGCGCGAGCACCGCGGGGGCGCCGGGGGTGAAGAGGTCGAAGGCAGGGACGGCCATCAGTTGACCATCGCCGGGAGCGAGCGGAACAGGCGCTGGGTGTACTCCACCAGCAGCTGCAACATCCATGGAAGCCCCACCAGGAAGGTGGCGGCCACGCCGAGAAGCTTGGGGACGAACGAGAGCGTCTGCTCCTGGATCTGCGTCACCGTCTGCAGGATGCTCACCAGAAGCCCGATGACGAGCGACACGATCAGCAGCGGCGCTGCGACGAGCATCGCGACCATCATGGCGTTGCGGGCGAGGTCGGTGACGAGTGTGTACGACATGGCGTGGGAGAGGACGAGCGGAAGGGAAGATCGGCGGACGGGCGATGGCTACTTGAAGCTGTGCACGAGCGATTGGATCAGCAGCGACCAGCCGTCCACCAGCACGAAGAGCAACAGCTTGAAGGGGAGGGCGATCATCGCGGGGGGAAGCATGAACATCCCCATGCTCATGAGCACCGAGCTGACGATGATGTCGATGACGATGAAGGGGAGGAACAGGACGAAGCCGAGCTGGAAGGCGGTGCGCAGTTCACTCGTCACGAAGGCGCTCGTGAGCACAATCGTGGAGACGTCCTCGGGGCGGGCGGGCGCGGGAGCGCCGCTCATGTCGACGAAGGCGGCGACGTCGCGCTCGCGCACCTGCCGGAGCATGAACTCCCGCATTGGGCCGAGGGCGTTCGTCATCATCGCCCCCTGTTCGATTTCCCCGTTGAGCCACGGCGTGACGGCGACGCGGTTCACCTCGGTCATGGTCGGTGCCATCACGAAGCCGGTGAGGAGGAGGGCCAGCGCCGCCACGAGTTGAGAGGGCGGGGCGGTCTGCGTCCCCAAGGCCTGCTTGAGGAACTGGAGGACGATCAGGATGCGCGTGAAGCTGGTCATCATCAGGACCAGCGTCGGGAGCAACGTGAGGAGGCCGAGCAGGATGACGATCCCCACCGATCCACTGAGGCGGAGCCCGCCCGGCTTCGTGCCGTCGACCGCGAGGTCCAGCTTGGGGATCGCCTTGCCTAACGCATCGTCGAGCGACGTGGTGGGCGGCGCAGCCGGCGCCGCGGGCGTCGCCACC